>JAKABE010000359.1 GCA_021801945.1 Acidobacteriota bacterium | reverse complement strand
GTAGCGATAAGAAGCAGACGGGCGCTGCGATGGGATGCACGGCTCATGAATGGGGTCGTAACCGGACCTTTCCTGGCAAATGGCCGGCAGGCGGCGGTTTTGCCCCCGCATTCAAAGCCGGAAAACACCATTTGTACCTATGATTGTAACTCTGTGGCTGGACAGGCAGCGGCCGGCTCGCCCCCTGCTGCCAGCAACTCGGTCAGCCGCCGCTGGCGATAGCGGAACAAGGATCGGACCAGCGCGGCGCCCAGCGCGTGGGCCATTTCGCCCAGCAGGCCAAATGGCATCTCGTAGGTCAGCTGATCGGTAACGAGCGTGCCCGCCTGCCCGTCGCGCACTTCGCCCTTCACATGGTGGCAGTGTTTCCAGAATGCGAAGGGCCCACGTTGTTCCTGCTCGTCGCAGAAATGATCGTTCCACGCGAATTCGGTGATGCGCGCATCCCAGGCCAGCCGCAACGGCAGAAAGGGAACCGGCCGGAAACGAATCGTCATCCGGGTCCCTGCGCCTGCGACCGTCGTTTCAGGAGCGGGGCCGGGCGGAGCCGGCGGTCTTGGCGGAGGGTCGATCAGCCGCAGTCCCTCCATCTGTACACGCTGCCAGCGAGGCATCAGGGGAGCCAGATTCTGAGGATTCGCGAAGAAGGCGAAGACCACATCCACTGGATAGGGAACCCACTGGTGCGCAATGAAATGGTGTCGCATACGCTCACCTTATCAATGGGATGAGAGATCTGATCCACGGGATGAGGTTTCTGTTGCGACTGTTTGCGTTGCGGTGCACTCGCAGCGATCCAATATTGACCGCAGCAAAGGGAATCTGGGGCGACGAGTGCTTGCTATACCGAAGATGGCGACGGCACGGCAGGCACCGCCATGGATACCGCCGGTACAGCGGTCACAGGCTCTCGGGTCAGGGTCAGTACGGTAATATCGTCTTCCTGGCCGAACTGCAGGGCGGCTTCGGCCATCTTTTGCGCCGTGGTATCGCTGCCGGCCAGGGTGCGGTCAAAACCGAAAAGTTCTCCATCTTTGCGGCGCGCTTCCACGATGCCGTCGGAAATCAGCATGAGCTTTTCGCCCGGCGCGAGGGTGATCTGCCGTTCGGGATAACTCACCCCGCTCACGATGCCGAGAGGCAGCCCGGCTTCGAGTTCGATTTCTTTGCCGCTGCGGTATGGATGCAGATGTCCGGCATTGGCCAGCGCCACGCAGCCGTTTGCGCCTATGCGGGCGCAGAGCATGGTGATGAATCCCCCCTGCCGGCCGGCGACAATCTCTTCATTGAGGGCGGCCAGCAGCGGGCCCGGAGCCAGCCCGCCTGCAGCCAGCGCCCGCAGCGCGCCAATCGCCACGGCGCCTTTCATGGCGGCCTGGAGGCCCTTGCCGCTAACGTCGCCGAGCGCCACGATGGCGCCGCCATCCGGCTGCGGCAGCACCTGGTAGAAGTCGCCGCCCACCTCGTCTGCGGGCAAATACGCGGCAGCGAGCTGATATCCCGCCACATGCGGCGGCTCGCCGGGCACCAGCGTCTGTTGAATTCTCCGGGCCGCGTCCAGTTCCGCCGCAGTGCGCGCCTCGGCGCGGCTCACCTCGGTGAAGCGCAGGAAGATGACCACGCCGATGGCCAAAAGGAATACCAGGTTAAACAGATCGATCAGCTGGAAACCCAAGGGGCCCATACGAACCGGCTCGGCCAGAGAATCCAATCCGTGCCAGTGAAACAGGGTGCGCGCGAGAAAGCCGATGTTCTGGGAAATGGAGGCAAGCCCGGGAAAGATGCTGGGAATCACCAGCAAGCCGGCTTCCCGGTTGCCTTTGCGATACCAGAACCAGAGCAGTACCGGCAGAATGAGCGTGGCCGGCAGAGTCACCATGGTTTCGTAGAAGGTGTAACCGAAGGTGTGGAGCAGCCCCAGCATGTTGGTGAAAAGACTGGCCAGGGTCGAAGCCACCAGCACCATCTCGTACGCTCTCCACGGCCGCGAAACCTTCTGGCGGGCAAAGGCAAAGGTGAACTCAACCTGCAGGAGCGTGAAGAGGTAGATGATCGGGTCGCCGAAAAGAAGGTTGAAAGAGAGTGGAAGGAGGGTAGTGGTGGAACTCAAGTAGATAAAGGACGACCCTCCCAGGGTGGTGAGGTACAGTCCCAGCCAAAGATATTCCTTGTGCCGGCGCTGGAAATAGAACAGCCCGAGCACGGCCAGACCCATCAAGAAGCAGGCAAGCTCGATCGGCAGCGAGGCATTGACTTCCAGAAGCACGGTAGAAATCTGGTTGCGAGCCATGTTCTGCATCGTGGTCAGCGTGCCCAGGTAGACCCAGTCGATGGGGCGTTGCCCGGAATCGATCGGCGAAGCGACGGATCGAATGGCAATCGCAAGGTCACGCCCTGTTGAAGGCAACGGAATGGCTTGAACGGACCCGATCTGTAGCAGTTCAGGAAGCAGCTTCGCCTCAGGGACACGAGCGCCGTTCACATAAATTTGATAGCTGCCCTTCACCGCCAGCACCTCAAGTGCCAGTGGCCCATGCTGCGGAGGGACCTGCACACGCAGCCGGTACCAGTAGATGCCGGGGCTCTGGTTGTAGCTGAGACCGTGAATGGTCACCGTCTGCCACGCACTGTCGTCGAAATCCGGGTTGGCATATGCGGGGTTATCGCCACGATGGGCGCGCCAGCCATGGAACAGGGGGATATATCCGTTGGGCCAGGCATTGATTTTGAGGACGCCGTTTTGCACCTGTGCTTGCGCCGTTATCTGACCAGAACACGGAACCGGGGCGAACAGGGCGCAGGCAGCCAAGGCCAAAAAGACAAGGCAGAAGTGGCAAAACTTGCGAAAGGCAGGTTTTCGGCTCATGCAATCCCCTCCGGTTTGCGGTGGCCGGATGATTTCATAGAGAGAATTGGACGGCAAGACCAGATTGGCCCCCGCTCGCCCGTTATGCCCGGCGCGTCTATGCTAGACAGAAGTCGTTCTTATGCCCAGTTCGCCGCAAGACCTTCGTATCTCGTCCCGCACCGAAGCAGCGGACGTGCACGCCCACGGGGAGGTTCATGGCGACAAATGGCTGGTCCTGATTGGCGTCCTCAAGCTTGTCAAGGGGTTCCTGTTCATCCTGCTGGGGGTGGGAGCGCTGCGCCTGCTGCATCGCGATCTGGTTGGTTTTCTGGCCCACTGGATTGTGGTCGTCCTGCGTTTCGACCCGGAAAGTCACGCCGTCAACTTCATCCTGACCAAGGCTGCGCTCATCCATCCCCGCGAGCTCAGGATGCTGAGCGCGGGCATCTTTCTCTATGCCGCGCTGGATCTGGTGGAAGGTACAGGGCTTGTGCTGGAGAAGGTGTGGGCTGAGTACGTCACGTTGTTCATTACGGCCGCGTTTCTGCCCTGGGAGTTCTACGAGCTGATCCGTCACTACTCGCTGTTCAAGGTCGGGCTGGTGCTCGGCAACGTCCTCATCGTGCTCTACCTGTTGTGGTTAGTGCAGGCCCAGGCCCGGCGCCGCATGAACCGCCTGGTTCACCGGAAGTCTCGCCAATAAGCCTGTTTTTCTGATTTGCAAGCCTTTTGGGGCGCAGAAGGAACCAGGAAAGTTAACCGCAACATATTGCGGTTTCGCATTTTGCGCCCCTTACGCATAGATTTCCCGATTTTTGTCTTCGCCAGTCCTTCGCCTTTTTGAGATTTCCACCGTAAGTATTTGATTTTTGGCGTTTGACACGGGCTGCAGCTGGGTTACGATGTGGACAAATGTGGTCAGAAGTGGAGCAGGCCTCACGGATTTTCATAGAAAGACGATAACGGCAACAGAGTAGCAGCAATTTCAGCAACTTCACTTGGTTTTCTCCACCTCGGATCAGGGTCATCAACGATGTTTCGCGGCAATCATCCAACCCGGGTCGATGAGAAGGGGCGCCTCAAGCTGCCGGCGGAATTCAAGCGCCGGATTGATGAGCAGTACGGCACCCAGTTCTACATCACCAGCAAGGATGGCAAGGTTGCGGAGATATACCCACTGCAGGAGTGGGAAAAGGTCGAGCAGAAACTCGCTGCGATCCCGAGC
>JAKABE010000358.1 GCA_021801945.1 Acidobacteriota bacterium | reverse complement strand
CGCGCCAATGCCAGCGAGACGAGCGTCGGAAAGCGCTTCATAAACAGCCGATAGCGCTCCACCACCACCGCTACGCGCGTCTGCTGGAGCATAATCTCTGAAACCCAGATCGCGTAGGGATCGTGGCTCCTCCGCCAGGGCAAATCGCGATGGTTGCGTGCGTACCACTCCAGCAGGCGTCGGCGCAGATGAGCAATCTTCGCGGGTTTGCGATCGTGCACGGTCATGCGCCTAGATTACGGCATCGCGCTCGCGGTGTTTCTCTGCGGCTTTGGCTTCTCGTGCATCTAGCCAGGATGACAAAGAGTGACCAATACGGTACCGTCGCGCGCGTCGCGTCTTGTGTTGTGAAATTCGTACTGCTAGCATTTGAAATCGATTCCCTGTCTCGCGCTCGATAAGAGGGTTGCTTGCGGCTGCTAATGGTGAATCCAGGCTCATCATGCCCGAGGATTGTTGGGCTGACTCGGCGGCTGCCGTTTTTCAGCCCTTCGGAGGCAACCGCTTGAAACGGACTACCCTGCGCATCGCGCTCATCTTGCTGGCCACGCCCACGTCTCTCATTGCGCAGACAACGCCTTCGGCTACGCAGATGTCTCCGCCGCCGCGGCCCACGGTCGGCACTGGCCCCGCAAGCCCTGCTGCGGCTGCAAGCGCGGCCCCGGCGGTGCAGAATGCGAAGAAGGAGAAAGCAAAGAAGCCCTTCACCGCGCCCGCGCCCTTTTCGCGGCTGGCCGTGGGGGGTGGGGTCTCGACGATGGGCGTGAATTTGCAGGCGGCGATCAATGTCAACCGCTACTTGAACCTGCGCGCCACCGGCAACTGGCTCAATTACACGGTGAACAACGTCAAGATCAGCGGCTTTGATGCGGACGGCACCTTGAACTTTGCCGCGGCCGGCGCCTCGCTGGACTATTATCCCTTCCCGAATCATGGCTTCCGCATCAGTCCCGGCGTTCTGGTACACAATCAGAACGCCATCGACGCGAGCATGACGGTTCCGGGCGGGAGTTCGTTCACACTGAACCACGTCACCTATTACTCGTCAGTCACGAACCCCGTAGAAGGAACCGGCAGCCTGGGCCTGAACACGCAGAGGCCCGCCTTCACCATCACCACCGGCTGGGGCGACATGATCTCACGCACGGGCGGGCATTGGTCGTTTCCGCTCGAAGTGGGCGCTGCGATGATTGGCGACCCGACCGTGAATATTGCACTCACCAAGGGCCAGGTCTGCACCAATCCGCAAGGCACGGCCGGTTGCCAGGATGTGACCAGCGATGCGGCGCTGAACTCGGACCTCAAAGCCCAGGTCGCCAAGTACAAGAGTGACCTCGAACCCCTGCGCTTCTATCCCATCGTCTCCTTCGGTCTGGCGTACAACTTCCCCATCCGCTGAGCGCGGGATCAGGCGCGGTGGCGGGCTGAGTGGTGTGCTTACGCCATCGCCTCGCGGCCCATGGGCTCGAAGACGAGCTGGTTGGTCTTGCGGTCGGCGTCGATCCGTACGTGCGCGCCGTGCAGCACCTCGCCGTCGAGGATCTTCATGGCCAACGGGTCCTGGATCATGCGCTGGAGAGCGCGCTTGAGCGGACGCGCGCCGTAGGCAGCGTCGGAGCCCGCGGCCAGGATCAGTTGCCGCGCCGGCTCGGTGAGTTCCAGCGAGATGGCCCGGTCTTCAAGCAGACGGCGCAGCTCGTTCAGCCGCAGTTCCAAAATCTGGTTCATCTGTGCCGCCCCCAGCGGACGGTAGATCACGATGTCGTCCACGCGGTTCAAAAACTCCGGCCGGAAGTTCTCGCGCAGGATGCGCAGCACGCTCTCGCGCGCCATCTCGAAGTCGCGCTCCGTCTTGAGCGCTTCGCCGGCCAGCATGGCCGCGCCCAGGTTCGAGGTCATGATGAGCACCGTGTTTTTGAAGTCCACGGTGCGGCCCTTGGAGTCGGTGAGGCGCCCGTCGTCCATCACTTGGAGCAGAACGTTGAAGACGTCAGGGTGCGCCTTCTCGATCTCGTCGAAAAGGATTACCGCGTAGGGGCGGCGGCGCACGGCCTCGGTCAACTGGCCGCCTTCGTCGTAGCCCACGTAACCCGGAGGCGCGCCGATGAGCCGTGCCACGGCATGCTTCTCCATGTACTCGCTCATGTCGATGCGCACCATGGCCTGCTCGTCGTCAAAGAGGAACTCGGCCAGCGCCCGCGCGGTCTCGGTTTTGCCCACGCCCGTCGGTCCAAGAAAGATGAAGGAGCCGATGGGGCGCTTGGGATCGCTCAGGCCGGCGCGCGAGCGGCGAATGGCGTTGGCCACCACGGCGAGCGCCGCGTCCTGGCCTACGACGCGCTCGCGCAGGCGGTCTTCCATCTGGAGGAGCTTCTTCACCTCGCCTTCGAGCATCCGCGAGACGGGAATGCCCGTCCATTTTGAAACGATTTTGGCGATATCCTCTTCATCTACTTCTTCCTTCAACATGCGCGTCTGGCCCGCGTCCTGGGCCGCGTTCAACTTCTTCAGTTCGGCTTCCAGCTTGGGCAGCTCGCCGTACTGAATCTGCGCGGCGCGATCGAGCTGACCGCGGCGCGTCTGTTCCTCGGCCTCGAAGCGCAAGGCTTCAATTTGCTTCTTCAGTTCGCCGATGCGGCTGATGGCATCGCGCTCCTTGGTCCAGCGGGCGCGCAGGGCCGTGGTCTTTTCTTTGGTTTCGGACAAGATCCGCTCAATTTCCGACAATCGCTCCTTGCTGTTGGGGTCGGTTTCGCGCTTGAGCGCCGCACGCTCGATCTCGAGCGACGTGGCCTCGCGCTCCAACTGGTCGATCTCGGTGGGCACAGAGCCGATCTGGATGGACAGCGAAGCCGCCGCTTCGTCCACCAGGTCGATGGCCTTGTCGGGCAGAAAGCGGTCGCTGATGTAGCGGTGCGAGAGCGTAGCCGCGGCTACGATGGCCGCATCCTTGATGCGCACGTTGTGGTGCTGCTCGTAACGGTCCTTGAGACCGCGCAGGATGGCGACGGTGTCTTCCACATTGGGCTCGCCCACGTAGACGATCTGGAAGCGGCGCTCCAGAGCCGCGTCCTTCTCGATGTATTTGCGGTACTCGTTGAGGGTGGTGGCGCCGATGGCGCGCAGTTCGCCGCGGGCCAAAGCCGGCTTGAGCATGTTCGAGGCGTCGATGGCGCCCTCGGCGGCGCCCGCGCCGACAAGCGTGTGCAGCTCGTCGATGAACAGAACGATCTGTCCGCTCGATTCCTCGATCTCCTTGAGGACGGCTTTGAGGCGATCCTCGAACTCGCCGCGGTACTTGGCGCCGGCCAGCATGGAGCCGAGGTCGAGGGCGATGACGCGCTTGTCGCGCAGGCTCTCCGGCACGTCGCCAGAGACGATGCGCCGCGCCAGGCCCTCGACGATGGCCGTCTTGCCCACGCCGGGCTCGCCGATCAAGACAGGGTTGTTTTTGGTGCGGCGGCTGAGCACCTGGACGACGCGGCGAATCTCCTCGTCGCGGCCGATCACGGGGTCCAGCTTGCCGCGGCGGGCCAGATCGGTGAGGTCCTTGGCGTATTTCTCCAGGGCCTGGAATTTGCCTTCGGGGTTTTGATCGGTGACGCGCTGGGAGCCGCGTACGGCGGTAAGCGCCTGCAGGATGGCCTCGTGCGTAGCGCCGGCCGCAACCAGCGCGTCGCGCGCCGGATCGCCCTTGAGGTGCGCCACGCCCAACAGCAGATGCTCCGTCGAGACGTACTCGTCTTTGAAGTTGGCGGCCTCGCGGAAGGCCTGGTCGAGCGCGCGGGTGAGCGCCTGGCCGAGGCCGGGCTGGGCGGCCTCACCGGCCACGCGAGGCAGTTTCTCCTCGCAGCGGTGCAGGTCGCTCTCCAGCCGCTCCGTGGCCACGCCGATCTTTTCGAGGACCGCGGGAATCACGCCCTCGCGGTCCTCAATGAGCGCCAGCAACAGGTGCACCGGCTGGATCTCGGGGTTGCCCAGCTCGGCCGCGCGCGTCCGCGCCTGCTCGATCGCCTGCTGCGACTTGACGGTAAATTTGTCCCAACGAATGGCCATGAAGAACAGCTCCTAGCT
>JAKABE010000357.1 GCA_021801945.1 Acidobacteriota bacterium | reverse complement strand
CATCCGAAATCTCACCCTGGCCGAGTTGCCGCCAAACCTTGGCGGCGGCATCGGGCAGGATGGGATAGACGAGTGCAGTGATGATGCGGATGGCTTCGGCGGCGTTCGAGAGAACGCGGGCTTGAATCGCTCTGTGGTCCTCGTCACTGCGGTCGTCCGGCTTTTTCCAAGGTGCGTTACTGGTCAGATAACCGTCTGTCTTTGCAACCAGGCCCCAAAGGCCCTCAAGAAAACCTGAGAATTCTAGTCGTTCGAAGGCAGGCGCAACTTCCTCAATTGCGAATTGAGCGCCGTTGCGGAGCGAGGTATCAGCCACTTCATGTTCTTTTATCTCCTGTACAACCCCGCCAAAGTACTTGTGCACCATATTCACCACTCGGCTAACCAGGTTGCCGTAGCCGTTGGCCAGGTCGCCGTTGTAACGCTGCACGAGCGCATCGAAGGAGAAGTTGCCGTCCTGGCCGAAGGGAATCTCGCGGAGTAAGAAATACCTCAATGCGTCAGAGCCTAAAACGGTGTGAACCGTTTCGGCGCGCACGATGTTGCCGCGCGACTTGGACATCTTGCCCTGGTCGAAGAGCAGCCAGCCGTTGGCGCGCACCGAGCGCGGCGGCTCGACGCCCGCGGCCATCAAAAACGCCGGCCAGTAGACGCAGTGGAATCGGCTGATCTCCTTGCCGATGAGGTGAATATCGGCGGGCCAGAACTTGGCGAAGCGCGCCTTGTCCGCCGGATCGTCCGAGCCATAGCCAAGCGCGGTGATGTAGTTCGCCAGCGCATCAAGCCAGACGTAGATGACGTGTTTTTCATCGCCGGGGACGGGAATGCCCCAGGAGAAGCTCGTCCGGCTGACGGAGAGATCCTTGAGGCCGCTGCGCACGAACGAGAGGACCTCGCGGCGCGTGGATTCCGGCCCCATGAAATCGGGATTCGCCTCGTAGAACTCAAGCAGCTTGCGCTCGAAGGCCGAGAGCTTGAAAAAGTAGTTCTCTTCGCTGACGGTCTCCGTAATGCGGCCGCAGTCGGGGCAGGGCGCGCCGGGAGGACCTTCAATCCAGGCCTCGTCGCTCACGCAGTACTGGCCGGTGTAGGAGCCCTTGTAGATGAAGCCGCGCTCGCGCAGGGTGGCGAACAGATGCTGCACGCCGCGCTTGTGGCGCTCTTCGGTGGTGCGGATGAAGTCGTCGTAGGTGATGCCCAGCCGGTCCCACAGGCCGCGGAACTCGGCGGCGATGCGGGTGGCGAACTCCTGCGGCGAGCAGCCGGCCAGCTTGGCGCTGCGCTCGATCTTCTGGCCGTGCTCGTCGGTCCCGGTCAGGAACCATGTGTCGATGCCCAACGCACGCTTGCGCCGCGCGATGGCGTCGCAGACGATGGTCGAGTAGGCGTGCCCCAAGTGCGGCCGCGCATTCACGTAGTAGATGGGCGTGGTCAGGTAAAAACGTTCTGGACTGGATTCAGTGGTTGGCATCAGCGGGCGTTGCCCTGAATCCGGCCGCAAGGCATACGGAAGATCGAGGCAATCTGTCTTTCATCTTAGGGGCCGGAGGCAGAGGCGTCAAACCCGGTTCGCAGCGCTGGCTCTGTTAAAATCACCTTGAAAATCAAGGATTTTCGAGGGATTTTGACTTGGTTCTGGAACTGCAAAAGAGGCTTAGCGACGCGATCCGCGCCGTGTTGAAGGAGAAGTGCGACCTGGCCCTGGACAGCGTGCCGCTGGAGACGCCGCCCGATCTGCGCTTCGGCGAAGTGGCCACGCCCGTGGCCTTTGAGCTGGCGCGCACGCTAAGGAAGGCGCCGAAGATCATCGCGCAGGAGATCGTGGCGGGCCTGGGGATGGTAGAGGGATTCGCGGGATTCGAGGTTGCCGGCGCCGGATACATCAATGCCCGAATGGACCGCGGCGCGGCGGTGCGGATGGTGGCGGAACTGCCACTCCACCCGAGCGGCAAAGAGCCGCCGCGGCTGCACGCCGCGACGGTGGGGCGCCCGGCAGGCCATGCTTTGGTGGAGCACACTTCCATCAACCCCAACAAGGCCGCGCACGTCGGCCACCTGCGGAACGCGATTCTGGGTGACACATTCGTGCGCCTGCTGCGCGCCGCTGGCTACAAGGTGGACGTGCAGAACTACATCGACAATACCGGCGTGCAGGTGGCCGATGTGGTGGTGGGATTTCTGCATTTAGAGGGGAAGACCGCGGCGCAGGTGAGGGAACTGATCGCAGGGTGCGAGCGGCGCGCAGCAAGCGAAGGACACGCTGCAGCCATCGACTACTACTGCTGGGACCTCTACGCGCGGACCTCGCAGTGGTACGGAGAAGGAACCGCCGAGGAGCAGGCCGCGCGGAAGAAGTTGCGGCTCGACACGCTGCACGCGATCGAGCATGGCGGCAACGAGACTGCCGAGATTGCGGAACTGATCTCGACGGCGGTACTCAGGCGGCATTTGGAGACCATGCTGAGGCTGGGCATCGAGTACGATTTCCTGCCGCGCGAGAGCGAGATTCTGCACCTGAAGTTTTGGGAAGCGGCCTTCGACCTGCTCAAGAACTCCGGCGTGCTCTACTTCGAGAACGAAGGCAAGAACAAGGGCTGCTGGGTGATGACGCGGCCGGGCGGAGAGACTGCGGAGGGTGAGACCGATGAAGACGCCAAAGTCATCGTGCGCTCGAATGGGACGGTTACATACGTCGGCAAAGACATTGCCTACCATCTCTGGAAGTTTGGCCTGCTGGGCCGCGACTTCGGTTACAAGCCATTTTTCCGGTACACGGACCGCGAGTGCTGGATTTCAACGGTCAACGGCGGAGAGCCGCACCCGCACTTCGGCGGAGCCACGGCGATCTACAACGTGATCGATTCGCGCCAGGCCGACCCGCAGGCCAACGTGATTCAGGCGCTGCGCGGGATGGGCCACACGCAAGAGGCCGACCACTACACGCACTTCAGTTACGAGATGGTGGCGCTCACGCCGCGCTGCGCGGTGGAGCTGGGATATACGGTCGCCGAAGAGGACCTGAGCCGTCCGTACATCGAGGTCAGCGGGCGCAAGGGCTTCGGCGTGAAGGCCGACGACCTGATCGATAAGCTGATTGCCGCTACGCGCGCCGAGGTCGATGCGCGGCAAACGGGGCGCGATGAGGCCGAGCGGCAACGGATTGCCGAACAGATCGCCATCGGCGCGCTGCGCTACTTCATGCTCAAGTACACGCGCAATTCCGTGATCGCCTTCGACTTCAAGGACGCGCTGAGCTTCGAGGGCGAAACAGGCCCTTACATTCAGTACGCGGTGGTGCGCATTCGCAATATCTTCCGCAAAGGCGAGACCACGGCGGAGGCGGTGCTGGCGGAGTTTGCAGAAGCAGCGAGTCAGCGCGTCAGCAAGTCAGCAAGTCAGCCGAGCGGCGGAGTCTCGGACTACTTGAATCACGAGGACAGCGAAGACATCTGGGCTCTGTGGCTGCGGGCGGGACGGCGGTCGCTGGTTTTGGAACAGTGCATCGCCGGGTCCGAACCGGCGTATTTGGCCAAGCACGCCTTCCAGTTGGCGCAGGAGTTCAACAACTTCTACCATCGCCATCACATCCTCACCGAAGAGGACCCGGCGCGGAAGACGTTTCTGCTGGCGACGGCGGCGGTGGTGCTGCGCGAGCTGCTGATGGTGCTCGACTGGCTTGGTATCGAAGGACCGGAGGCGATGTAAAGAGCAGCTTTTAGCCATTAGCTCTCAGTTTTCAGCTTGTCCAAGGCGAGGGAGGTGCAAAGGGTTCCTCGCACCCCAAATGGTCGAAGCTATTGCGTCGAGGGAACGCTCATGCTGTCACGGCCAGCGCGCAATTGCCGTAATCTGAAGGGAACATGAACGATTCAGCAGTGCTTCTAATCGATTGCCCCGATCGCAAAGGGCTGGTGGCGCGTGTGGCCGGGCTGCTCTACGAGCGCGGCGCCAACATTCTGCACGCCGATCAGCACCGGGACCACGAACTCGGGCTGTTTTTCATGCGCGTGGAGTGGGCGCTGAACGGTTCCGGCGGCGGAATTGCGGAGAACGGTACGGCTGGCATAGCGGATGCAGCGTCCTTCGATCTGGAAGGATTCA
>JAKABE010000356.1:2059-4110 GCA_021801945.1 Acidobacteriota bacterium | reverse complement strand
GCCACCTTCACCATCACGGGCGACTACGCCTTCGGGCTGCTGGCGGGCGAGAGCGGCGTGCACCGGCTGGTGCGCATCTCGCCCTTCGATGCCGCCAAGCGGCGGCACACGTCGTTCGCGTCGGTCTACGTTTCGCCGGAGATCGATGAGTCGATTCACGTAGACCTGAAGCAGGAAGACCTGCGTATCGACACCTATCGCAGCGGGGGCAAGGGCGGCCAGCACGTGAACACGACGGATTCGGCGGTGCGCATGACGCACCTGCCTACGGGAATTGTCGTCCAGTGCCAGAACGAGCGCTCGCAGCACAAGAACCGCGACAAGGCCATGAAGATGATGCGCTCGCGGCTCTACGAGTACGAGCTCGAAAAGAAGCGCGCCGAGAGCAAGAAGCTCGAAGACTCGAAGCTGGACATCAACTTCGGCTCGCAGATCCGGTCGTATGTTTTGCAGCCCTACCGCATGGCCAAGGACCATCGCACCAAGGTGGAAGTGGGCGACGTGGACAAGGTGCTGGACGGCTATCTGCAGCCGTTTTTGCGTGGTTATCTGCTGGCCAAGCGGCGGGGAACGGCGGTGGCGACGGGCGGAGAGGACGATTTGGAAGTGTAAACGGAATAGCTAGTTAGTCAGTTGCCGGAAGATCCATCGTTCCCGCGACAAGCAACAAGCTAAAGGCTAAAAGCCAACGGCCAAAAACTCCCATGACTGAATCAATCAACTTGAACGACCTCATCGACGAGATGTTGCGCACGGCGAAGACCATTGCCGTAGTGGGCATGAGCGATAAACCGCATCGCGCCAGCTTTAATATCGGCAAATACCTGGCGGCGAACGGCTATCACGTGCTGCCGGTAAACCCGGTTCTCAAGGAAGTACTGGGCATGACTTGCTACCCCGACCTCGACGCTGCGCAGGCCGCCGCGCGCGAGCAGAGTGGGAAGGGAATCGATCTCGTGGATGTGTTTCGCGCTCCGGAGTTTGTCCCCGCCATTGTGGACGATGTGATCCGGCTCGGCATTCCCTACCTCTGGCTGCAGGACGAGATCGTTCACGACGAGGCCGTGGGCCGCGCCCGCGCCGCCGGCGTGAAGTGCATCCAGAACGACTGCATCTTCCGCGAGCACGCGGCGCGGTTGGGGCCGCGTTCCAGCCAATGATCTCCGGAACATGCTTCAAAATGGCCGTGCAGTAGAGGAAAAATCCCTCTCTCAGCGGCTAAAGCCTTTATTGGTCTTGCGGCATTTGCGGCACGGATGAATCCGTGCCCTTTCAAAACCCATCCTTAAAACATGTTGTAAGGATTCTGCGACCCCGGTCCGGTACACTGAGTCCAAAGATAAGATCAGGTCCGGGATTGGGGTGTAGCCGTCGTGTATCGTTTGCGAACCATCGTTATGCTGGCCTGCGGGCTGGCTTTTGGGATGCCGGCTTTCGGCGCTTCGAGTTCCGCCAGCGCGGCGCACCTGCGCGTGGATCTGATGGTTCCGGGCAGCAGTCTCTACAGCGACGCGCAGGGGAATCTGGCGGGGCTCTACTTCAAGCTCGATCCGGGCTGGCATGTGTACTGGGAGAATGCGGGCGACGCGGGCGAGCCGCCGACAATTCACTGGACGCTGCCCAAGGGCGTTACCGCCGGGCCACTGGAGTTTCCTGCGCCGCAACGGTTGCCGGTGGGGCCGCTGATGGACTACGGCTATCCGGACGACGTGATGTTTCCCTTCAAGCTGCATGTGGCTCCGGGCGCCCAGGCCGGCCCCGCGGTGCTCGACGCCCAGGTGAACTGGCTGGTTTGCAGCTCGGTCTGCATTCCTGGCAAAGCGGAACTTCAGATTACGCGCAACGTGGTGCCCGGGGCCGCGCCGCCGACGGCTGCCACACCGCCGCTATTCCAGCGCTTTCTGAGCCAGACTCCCAAGCCGCTGCCAGCCGGCGACAAGGCCGTATTCCAGACAACTCCTGTCGGCTTCCGGCTGGCCGTCCACACAGGGCGGAGGGAGACAGAGGCAGCGTTTTTTCCAAGCGACCAGTCGGTCGTGGACAATCCGGCG
>JAKABE010000356.1:0-2049 GCA_021801945.1 Acidobacteriota bacterium | reverse complement strand
TTGGTCCTGACCCTGAAGAAAGACCTGAATATTTCCGGAAATCCTGCTCATTTGAATGGAGTTCTGGAGCTTTCGGGCGGCAGAAACTACCAGATTGCGGCAATGCCCGGAAAGGTGGCTGCACTGCCAGCGGGGAGCGTTTCGTCGTTCGGGAGCGTGGGCAACGAACGTCCATCGAGCGCCGGGACCGCTGCTGTGCCCGCATCTTCGCCTGCATCCCCATTGGGAGGTTTCCTGAGCATCGTGGGCCTGGCATTTCTGGGCGGCCTGCTGCTGAACCTGATGCCTTGCGTCTTCCCGGTGCTGTTCTTGAAGGGCCTGGCGCTGGTCAACTCCGGCGCCGAGGAACGGCATAAGCTGCGGGCGCATGGATTCGTGTATACGGCGGGGATTGTGGTTTCGTTTTGGGCGCTGGTGGCTGCATTGCTGGGGCTGCGCGCGGCCGGGGCCACGCTGGGTTGGGGATTCCAGTTCCAGTCGCCGGTCTTCCTGTTTCTTTTGGACGGGCTGTTCTTCTTTCTCGGCCTTTCGCTGGCCGGGCAGTTTGAGATTGGTTTGTCGCTGACCAGCGCCGGCGGTTCGCTAGCCGCGAGACAGGGCTACGCGGGCAGCTTCTTTACCGGAGTGCTGGCTGTGGTGGTGGCCACACCCTGCACCGCGCCGTTTATGGCGGCGGCCATTGCGTACGCGCTGGCGCAGCCTATCTTCATCACCTTTGCCGTCTTCACCGCGTTGGCGCTGGGACTGGCCTCGCCTTACGTGGCGCTTACTCTGCAGCCGGCATGGACGCGCTGGCTGCCCAAGCCCGGCGCCTGGATGGACGTGCTCAAGCAGGGCGTTTCGCTGTTCATGTTCGGCACGGTCATCTGGCTTACCTGGGTGGTGGCGCAGGCGTATGGGGCAAACACGCTGCTGGTGCTTCTCTCGAGCCTGCTGCTCGTGGCCGTCGCAGGGTGGTTCCTGGGCCGCTGGCCGGCGCGGCGCTGGGCCACGGGAGCGGCAGTGGCGGTTCTGCTGGCGGTGATAGGGCTGGCCGTGGCGGGGCAGCGCGTTGCGGGCCAGGGCACGACAGCTACCAGCCAGGCCACGGCTTCTGCGGGAGGGCCTGCCGTAGCCAACGTGTGGCAGCCATGGTCGCCGCAGGCGGTCAGCCAATCCCTGACCCAGGGACGGCCGGTGTTTGTGGACTTTACGGCTAGCTGGTGCCTGAGCTGCCAGGTGAACGAGCGCGTGGCCTTGAGCCGGGCAGAGGTGATGCGGGCATTTCACAGCGCCAACGTGGCGCTGCTCAAGGCCGACTGGACGCGGCAGGATGCCGCCATCACAAAGGCGCTGGCGGCGTTGGGCCGGGATGGCGTGCCGGTGTACGCGCTTTACACACCGGGGCAGAGTACGCCGCAACTGTTGCCGCAGGTGCTTACGCCGGGCATTGTCATTGACGCCCTGGCCAAGCTGCCGCACACGGCGGCGCGGGCTGGCGCGGCGACGGCTGGCTCCCTGTAAAACGTTCATCCACAGATCGTCATTTCCACTGTCCCGCCCAGGCAGAGCTTGCTTGAGGGAGCGCCTCGCACGCCTCTGCATCCTCGCCGGAAAAGGCCGCCGCAGGTCCTTTGACGCGTTCGCCCGCCGTTGCAGAGGTCGATCAAGCTCGGGATAAAAGCGGGATTCATATCGCGCAAACGAGGGCCCATCAACAAGATTCAGGTGGTTGGCGTTGTGGGCAAAAATCTGGCCAGGCGAGTCGGAGGACGAAGGCTGTCGTGGGCCCACCGTCTGGGACAGCACCGAAGTATGGCCGGATCGTCGCTCGCAACCCGAAGGGACGGGGCCGATTTTCCGATCTCGTCGTCCTCGTTGCCAGCAGATACCGGGTATCCACCCCCAATGCACAAAGCTCGGGCGCCCCGGGGCCTCGGCACGTGTTACTCCTCGCTCCTGGATCCTGGAAAATTGGCTCCCGTCGCCGCCGTCCCGGTCGCGTTTACAGGCCTCAACTGAAGCCGAGCACCGGATGGGGGACGTAAAGCTCTTCAAGCGAGGCAGATC
>JAKABE010000355.1 GCA_021801945.1 Acidobacteriota bacterium | reverse complement strand
GTACGGATTCGGCCAGCGGGCGCGGGCTGCCGTCGGGCATCGGCACGTCTCCGGCGAACCAGCAACCCAGCATAATCATCCGCGCCACCCAGAAGAAGAGAATGTCAAAGCCGGTGACGAGCAGGTTGGTGGGGTAGAAGGCGTCGAAATCCGCACGCGTCTCTGGAGTGATCTTCGGCCAGCCGAAGACGGAGACAGGCAGCAGTCCCGAGGAGAACCACGTGTCGAGCACGTCGGTCTCCTGGGTGATGCGATCCGATCCGCAGTGGGCGCAAGTGGCCGGGTCGCCGGTCGCGCCGGGCTGGGGCACGGTGATCTTGTGGCAGGCGGCGCAGTGCCACGCCGGAATGCGATGGCCCCACCAAAGCTGGCGCGAGATGCACCAGTCGTGGATGTTCGTCATCCAGTCGAGGTAGATCTTCTCGTAATTCTCCGGCGTAAAGCGGATGGCTTTGTTGCCGTCGGCATCGGGCTTGACGGCGGCGATGGCTTTGTCGGCCAGAGGTTGAATCTTGATGAACCACTGCATGGAGAGCCGCGGCTCGACCACCGTTTTACAGCGGTCGCAGTGGCCTACGTTGTTCGTGTAATCCTTTACGGCGGCGAGAAGGCCCTGCGCTTCAAGATGAGCGACCATCTCCTTGCGCGCCACGTAGCGGTCGAGACCAGCGTAGGGGCCACCTTCGGCGTTGATGTGGCCGCGGTCGTCCATGACGTTGATGGCGGGCAGGTGGTGACGCTCGCCGAGGGCGAAGTCGTTGGGATCGTGCGCGGGCGTCACTTTGACCGCGCCGGTGCCGAAGTCGCGGCTGACCCACTCGTCGGTGACGATGGGAATCTGGCGGTTCACCAGCGGCAGGCGCAGCTTTTTGCCGTGCAGGTGCAGGTAGCGCTCGTCCTCGGGATGAACGGCGACGGCCGTGTCGCCGAGCATGGTCTCGGGGCGCGTGGTTGCGACGGTCAGGAATTCGCCTGTGTCATTGCCGTCATCGCCCACGACCGGGTAGCGGATCTCCCAGAGATGGCCCTTCTGCTCCTGGTGTGCCACTTCGAGATCGCTGATGGCGGTCAGGCAGCGCGGACACCAGTTGACGATGTAGGCGCCGCGATAGATGAGGCCCTGATGGTAGAGCCGCACGAAGGCCTCGCGCACTGCGACAGAGAGGCGCTCGTCCATGGTGAAGTACTCGCGGCTCCAGTCCACGGAGGCGCCCAGACGCTTCATCTGATCGAGGATGGCGCCGCCGTAGTGACGCCGCCATTCCCATACGCGCTGGACGAAGGCCTCGCGGCCCAGCTTCTGGCGCGAAGTGCCCTCGCTCACGAGCTGCCGCTCCACCATCATCTGGGTGGCGATGCCGGCGTGGTCGGTGCCGGGCAGCCAGAGGGCACGGCGGCCCGACATGCGCCGCCAGCGGGTGAGAATGTCCATCTCCGTCTGGTTGAGCATGTGGCCCATGTGAAGGCGACCGGTGACATTGGGCGGAGGCAGCAGAATGGTGAACGGCTGGGCGGCTTGCGGCTGGCCGGATGGACCCTGGCTTTGGGCGGATGATGTGGAAGCAGGAACGGTAAAGAGGTTCTCGCGCACCCAATAGCCGGCCCAATGATCTTCAATGGCCGTTGGGTCGTAGGCTTTGGGCAACTCGTGAGGCATGAAGATTCTGGCTCGATCCCCGGAGGTGTACGCCGGCCCCTTGCCGGGCAGGGGTTGGAGCGAAGGGGTTATCCCTCACTTTAGCAGACGCGGCTTTCAGAGACATTGCCGGGGTACGGCGGCGAAACGCACAGCCTGCGGGCTGCCGTCTGTGGGGTCGGAGCCGTGCTTTCGTCTCGCAACGTAAGATTCACGATGCTCTCTATAACGGGAACACAGTAACTAACCGAGCCTGAGTGACGGCGAGATGAGAGTGGAAACTTGCCAACGCGAAAAGGCCGCGTCTTCGAGGACGCGGCCCCAGCTAACTTCCGTGTCTGCCCTTCAGAACGGATTGAATCTCTTCAGTCCCCTCTTCTTTTTCTTGGAGCTGGATGACTGCCCACTCAAATCCACTTTGGGCTTCTTCTGCTTGGTCTGCACGGCAGCCGAGGACTGCTCAGGTATTTCGCCTGGCTTGATGTCGTTGACCTGGACAGGCGCTGAGGAGGGCTGTTGCACAGGAGGCAAGACAGAATTGACCGGGCCAACCGGCTTGACGACGGCGTTGGGATCCGAAGCCACGGGTCCGGAGGGCGCAGTCACAATCTTTACGCCGACGCCGCTGCCGCCTCCAGGCACTCCGACCTGCAAAGGCGCTGCGGATGGCCGGCCGGTGCGGGGAAGCTGATTGGCAGGGGTTGGGGTGGTCGCTACCACAGGGGCCGGTTTGCTCTCGCCAAGGGCCTCCCTGTAAAGAGCAATATTCTCTCTGGTGATATCCGGCGCGATGATCCGCGCGGGATCGACCATAGTAGGTTGGCCGACGTGCGCTGCTTCCACTACCGTAGGCCCGCTTTTGATCAGGCCCAGGGTTTTATCGGCAAAGTGCAGAGGCTGCCGGCTGCGCTCCTCCGCATCGTTTTCAGCAATCGCGCTCTGGGTTGGTTCGGGAATGGGACGATTTAACGCCACCAGGCGATCGCGGGCATCCTCGACATGAGCAGCCATCGGATAGCGGGTGATGACCTTGTCGTAAGCCGCAGCGGCTCTGTTCAGGTAGACCGTACGCAACCGCTCGCGGACCGCGCCGGGCAGAGAAGTAGCCGCAGCTATCGAGTGCGCCTCAGCTTCGTAGCAATCGCCGATATCGATCAGAACCTGGTCACTGCGAGAGTAAAGCGGGTATCTCGCAGCCACAGTCTCCAGCCGGGCAAGTGCGGCCGGGTAGTTGTCCTGACTTTGATAGTATTGCCCGATCAGGAATTCGCGCTGCGCCAGAACCTCTTGCACGTTGCGCAATTGCTGCTCAGCGCGGGGAATCAGAGACGAATCCGGGAACATTTTGATCATCTCCCGGTACTGCCGCTCGGCTTCGAGGGCGTTGGTGTAATCGCGGTCCGGTTTCTGCATCTGCTGGTAGTAGATGTCCGCGATCTTCATCTTCGCCTCCGCAGCCTCGGGAGAGTTGGGAAAGAAGGTGATGAAGTCCTGGTATTCGGCCTCGGCCTGGGTGAGAGCCGCGGAGCCGCCCTCTTTGTACCAGGTATCGCCCACAGACAACTTGGCGCGCATCCGGTACTCGGAATCCGGGTAGGTGTTGAGAAGGGTCTGCAGGTCGAGGCGCGCCTCGTCGTAGCGGCCCTTCTTCATGGCCTTCATGGCTTTGTCGTAGAGGACTTTGTCGGGTTGCTCGGACTTTACATTGGCCAGCGGATTGACATTCAGATTGAAGTTCTTCGGCCTTCTCGACCTTGCCTGGGCAGAGACGCCAGCCAGTAGCAGAACGGCCAACGCGGCCGCTCCCAACATCTTCGAAAGCGGTTTCATACGATCTACTACCTCGATGCAATGGAAGCTCAATTCCGTGCCGCCCGGCATTCCACAGTTGTTTACGAGAATCTTACTCTTCCCGCTTAGCACTCGCCGGCTGCGGCCCGGGCAGCCGCCAGGAGCGCACGCGCGTCTGCTTCCGGACGGCCCGCGCCGAAGACGGCATTTCCCGCTACCAGAAGTTCCGCTCCAGCTTGGACGACCTGGCCCACCGTATCGTGAGCCACACCGCCATCCACCTCAATTCTAAACGTCAGCCCCATCTCGCGGCGCAACTGTGTGAGCCGGCGGATCTTCTCCAGGGAAAAGGGGATAAACTCCTGCCCTCCAAAGCCTGGATTCACGCTCATGATCAACACGTGATGCACCATGGGCAGAATCTCTGTGATCGTGTCCACGCGCGTGGCAGGGTTCAGGACCACGCCTGGCTTCATGCCGTAGTGGAGGATCATCTCCAGCGACCGGTGCAGGTGCGTACAGGCTTCGTAGTGCACGCTCAGCCAGTTGGCGCCTGCCTCAGCGAAAGCGGCGATGTACTCGTTGGGGTTCTCGATCATGAGGTGGCAGTCAAGCGGCAATCTGGTTGCTTTACGCAAGCTGGCCACTACGGGCGGTCCGAGGGTGATGTTCGGCACAAAATGCCCGTCC
>JAKABE010000354.1:3695-4118 GCA_021801945.1 Acidobacteriota bacterium | reverse complement strand
GATACCGCGACTTCAAGACGTTTCGCTCTGAGCAGGCGATTGCCTTCAAGCGGCATCTGGCGGAGCAGACAGGCCAGCGGTCTGGGGAGAAGCTGAGCAAGGCGACGTTGCACGCCACGCTGCGGCAATTGCGCGCGTTCTTTTTCTGGCTGGCCGGGCAGCCGGGGTACAAGGCGCGGCTTCAGTACTCCGATGCGAACTATTTCAACTTGTCAGAGAAAGATACCCGCGTTGCCACGGCCCAGCGGGACAGCAAAGCGCCCACATTGGAGCAGGTGAAGCATGTGATTCAGTCCATGCCGGACGGGAGCGAGATTGAGCGCCGGAATCGGGCGCTAGTGGCCTTTACGCTCTTGACCGGGGCGCGGGACGCCGCCATTGCCTCCATCAAGCTGAAGCATGCGGGCCTGAAAGAAGGTTGCG
>JAKABE010000354.1:0-3685 GCA_021801945.1 Acidobacteriota bacterium | reverse complement strand
AAGAGGTCCGGCAGATTGTAGCGGATTGGGTGCGGTATCTGCGGGAAGAGAAGCTGTGGGGCAATGACGATCCGCTGTTTCCGTCAACACGAATTGCGATTGGCGCGAGCCAACACTTTCAGGCTGCTGGACTCGACCAAAAGCATTGGAGCACCGCCGAACCGATTCGGACCATCTTCCGAGAAGCATTCGAGCGCGCGGGCCTCTCCTATTTCAATCCTCACAGTTTGCGGAAGACGCTGGCGCGACTGGGGGAGCAGGTCTGCCAATCGCCGGAAGATTTCAAGGCGTGGAGTCAGAACCTCGGCCATGAAAAGGTGCTCACAACCTTTATGAGCTACGGCAAGGTTGCCACGGAACGGCAGGGGCAGATTATCAAGGGGCTGGGTACGTCCCGGCCATCAAAGCAGCCCGACGTGGACGACTTCGCGGAAGCTGTATTCAAGAAATTGCAGAGTGCTGGCGCGGCGCTTCCATCTGGGCACTAGCGTGCTCATCCTATGCTGCCGAGCCACGGAACGGCAGCACCTTGCCGCCGCGCTGGGTTTGCTCCAGAAAGTCCGCCCAATCCTGCATCATTTTGGTGCGCGGCTCAAGGTAGAGCGCATGGTTATAGGCCGCGCTGACAGCGTTGCGGGGCGCGTGCGCAAGCTGCAATTCGATGTGTTCATGCGCGTAGCCCTGCTCATGCAGGATGGTAGAGGCAAGCCCCCTGAACCCGTGGCCGGTCATCCGCCCTTTGTACCCCATCCGCTCAAGCGCCTTCAGGATCGTATTGTTGCTCATGGGCTTCTTGCTGTTCCGGTCCCCAGGGAAAAGCCACTCACTCTGCCCGCTAAGGGTTCTTAGGGTGTCCAGAACGTCCAATGCCTGCTTGGATAATGGGACGATGTGTGGGGTCCGCATCTTCATGCGCTCTGCCGGAATATCCCAGCGGCCTGCTTCAAGATCAAATTCAGCCCACTTTGCGCCAATCAGTTCACTGGTGCGCACAAACGTAAGGGCCATCAGTTTCAGCGCCAGCCGGGTGACGTGCGTCCCCTGATAGACTTCAACGGCTCGGAGCAGGTTCGGCAGTTCCTTGGCATCCACACGGGCGTAATTCACTTTGCGGGCGGTTTTCAGAATGTCGCTGGGGCGAATTTCACTGGCCGGGTTGCGCCGTGCGTATCCGTGCGCGATGGCGTACCGGAATACCTGCCCGGTTGTCTCCAGCGCGCGCTTGGCAATATCCCGCGCGCCGCGCTGTTCGATGGCTTTGGTCATTGCCACCAGTTCAGGGGCTTCAATGGCAGCAATTGGCCGCGCTCCCAGGCAAGGCAGAATATCGGCGTCCATGCGGCGCTTGACATAGGCGGCGTGGCGCGGACTCTTCCCGTCCTGCCAGTGCTCCAGCCAAACGTGGGCAACGCTCTGAAAGGAATCCTCTGCCGCCGCCTTCTCGGCCTTCCGCTCGGCCATTGGGTCTGTGCCGGTCGCCAGCAGCTTGCGGGCCGCGCCGTGCCGTTCGCGGGCCAACGACAAGGACACATCGGGATAGTTCCCGAACGTCATCAGCTTCTCGCGGCCATCGAAGCGGTACTTCCAGCGCCACAACTTTCCACCAGCGGGTGTCAGCAGGAGATACAGCCCTCCACCATCGCTCATGCGGTATGCGGCGGGCTTGGTCTTTGCTTTGCGGATTTCGGTGTCCGTGAGTGCCACTGTAAGCCTCCAATCGCCGGTTTTGGAAATACCCCCAGGGAAAATGCCAAGATACCCCCAGATGTACCCCCATCGGAATTCGGCTTTCATAGTAGCGCGATGGACCATAAAAGACAACAACTATTCTATTTTCATACGATTACTGGATCGGGGTGGATACGATAGGACACTGTAGGAAGGCTTAATGGCGGAGAGGGAGGGATTCGAACCCCCGATAGCCTTACGACTATGCCTGATTTCGAGTCAGGTGCATTCAACCGGGCTCTGCCACCTCTCCGTTCCTGAGAACTGCCTGTGTCCTGAAGGCAGTGAGACGCGGATCTTCCCCGTCTGCTTATGAGCCGGCTGCTCTGAGTTTACCGGCTAGCGCATCCCGGTGGCAATCATTGAGTCGGCGCCCTCCGGCGCGCTCAGATTCCCAGCTTGCGCACTTCCTCGTTGTAGTACTTGCGGTACAGAATCTCCCACTCCTGCGAGCCTTCGAGGATGATCTTGCGCTGGTTGGCGATCTTCAGCCGCGCGGAGGTGTCGATCTTGGCCTCTTCTTCAAGCAGCGTTTCGAGGATTTTGCGCGCTTCCTGGCGGATGGTGTTGCGGTCTTCGAGAAAACCCACCTGGTCGATCTCGGCCAGCGTATCGGCCACCGTGTGGGCCAGCTTGTTCAGCTTGTCGCGGCTGATCCTCATAGCACCGCCTTGTATTTCTTGGCCAGTTCGGTCTTCACCTTCTTGAACATCTCGGCGTATTGCGCCCCGGACTTGCGCATCTCCTCCGAGTAGGCCTCGAGGATCACCCGCACCTCTTCATTGATGCGGTCTTCGAGCGCAAGCTCCTCGAGCATGGCGTTGTTGATGCTCTGCTCCGTGGCTTTCGGGTCAGTGGTGGTGATCATCTTTGCGTCGATGAGGTGCTTGACCGTCTGCCGGGCGAGGTACCCGATGTAATCGCGGGAAAAAATCATGGGTTTAAGTTTCAGGATAGCGCATCGGCGCGGATCGTGTACACCGGAAAGGCGTTGCGGCCAGGGTCCAGTCCGAGCCGCTGCCGGGGTTGCGGCGCTCGGCTTCGACCCTGCAGCTCAGCTTCGCCAGTGCAGCTCGACGGGGCCGTCCATGGGATGCTTGGGCGGCGGGCCGCCGGCTGTGGCCTCCAGGCGCGCCTGCTTGAGCGCAAAGTACCACTTGGCCGGCTTGTCGGCATCGTCGATCAGCATCAGGCTGGGGTTGTGGCGAAGCCCCTCGGCCTGTTGAATCATGGTGACCTGGTCCTGGCGCACGAATTTGGCGCCGAAGAATTTCGCGATCGGCTTCACAAACGGCACCCAATAAAACACATTCCATGCCGCGATCACGTCGATGCGGCAGGTGGAACTCGTCACCGGAGTTACGGTCGTCAGGCTGGAAAACCACTTGTCGCCGCAGCGGATGGTCTCGGTGCGGCGATTGGGCAGCACGAAATCGATGGTGGTTTCCACCGGCTGCCCGTAAACGCCCAGCAGTTTATAGGGCGCGGAGTTGGCGCTGGGCGCGTGAGCGCTCATCCGGAAGCCCTCGGGAATGGGCTCGAAGCGCTTGGTTTTCTCGCGGATGCTGGAGCGCGAACGCCACCACCATGCCTGGTGAACGAACGGCCCGTGGGCCGGATCCATCAGCCCGATGATGCCGTGGTCAACGTTGCAGGGCAGGTCGGCGGTGAGGTGCGCGCTGCGATAGCGTGCACCGAACTTGGCCAGTTCGGGAACCGGTTTGCGCTCCGCGGCTTCACTTCTGCGCCCGCTTCCAGGGCCGGGAACATAGACCCAGGCATAGCCATCGCGCTCCTCACAGGCAAACGCGGTGGCGAGAATACGCGTGGGGTCGAGGCGATCCTTCGCGGTAAGGGAGGGGATGTGGGCGCACTGGCCGCTGCACGGTTCGAACTCCCAGCCGTGGTAGCGGCAGGTAAGGCGCTCGCCATCAAACCAGCCCACGCTGAGGGGAAT
>JAKABE010000353.1 GCA_021801945.1 Acidobacteriota bacterium | reverse complement strand
CTCCTGCCTGCAGGAAGCGCCCGGCCGCCAGAGCGCGGTGTGCGATGCATTCTCCTTCTACTCGAGCGGCCACTTCCCTTCGACGGTCCAGCGCATGAAGGTCTTCGAGCAAGCGGCACCCCTTCTGCTGCGCAAGGCCCTCGACAAGCTCGCCTTAACCGCCGGCGAGCGGCAACGCATTCGCCACGTGCTGGTCACCTGCTGCACCGGCTTCTATGCGCCGGGGCTCGACTTTGAGGTGATTGACTATCTGGGGCTCTCGCAGGCCACCGAGCGCACCATGCTCGGCTTCATGGGTTGCTACGCCGCCATCAATGCCTTGAAGCTGGCGCGGCACATCGTCCGTTCCGATCCCGGATCCGCCGTGTTGGTCGTCAATCTCGAGCTCTGCACGCTGCACTTCAACGAAACCCAGGACCTGGGCGAGGTCATCTCCTTCACCCTCTTCGGCGATGGATGCGCGGCCAGCCTGGTCACAGCCGAGCCCGGCGGCCTGGAGCTGGACGGCTTTGACGCCTTGCGCGTCGAGGACTCGCGCGATCTGATCACCTGGCGCGTGGGCGATCTCGGCTTCCAGATGTTTCTCTCCACGCATGTCCCCTCCAAGATTGAAAAAGCGATGCGCGAAAATGCGGCCGTTGTCGCCAACGGCGGAGGCAACCATCTCTGGGCGGTTCATCCCGGCGGGCGCTCGGTTCTTGATGCTGTGGAATCCGGACTCGCGCTGGCGCCGGATGCCTTGTGGGCCTCGCGCGGCGTGCTTGCCTCGTTCGGCAATATGTCCTCGGCCACGGTGATGTTCGTCCTGGAAAGGCTGATGCAAACGGCCTCGGCCGGCCAAAGCGGCTGCGCCATCTCATTCGGGCCGGGAGTGACCGCGGAGATCATGCGCTTCCATGCAGCTTGAGACCGATTCCTTCTCCGAACGTGCGCAGCTCACCGAGTGGATGGATGAGCCGTGCAGCTACGCGGAGTTCCGCGCCTGCCTGCGCGACCTCGAGCGGGTCAACCGTCTGATCTTCTCTTACCGGCCCACCCTCCGCTGGCTCGACGAGTTTGCGGCAAGGGCGCGCGCCCCCCTGCGCATCGTGGACGTGGGCTGCGGAGGCGGCGACATGTTGCGGCGCATCGAATCGTGGGCCCGCCGCAAGCGCGTCGCCGTCCGCTTGACCGGAATCGACCTCAACCCCTTCGCCACACGCGCGGCGCGTGAGTTCAGCGGCCCCGCCAGCCGCATCGAATGGCTCACCGGCGAGGCGCAGGCTTACCAGCCCGCGGAGAAGATCGACCTCATCATCAGCTCCCTGTTCACGCACCACCTCGCCGATGCCGAGATCGTCCGCTTCCTCCAATGGATGGAGCAAACAGCGGCTCTGGGCTGGTTCATTAACGACCTGCGCCGCGCGCGGCTCTCGTACTATGGTTTCAAACTGCTGGCCAACGGAATGCGCTGGCACCGCTTTGTGCGCCATGACGGACCCGTCTCGATCCAGCGCAGCTTCTCGCCTGCCGACTGGATGCACTACGCGGAGCAGGCTGGCCTCAGCGCAGGCGCGTGCAATATCGCCAACGTCTGGCCGGGGCGCCTTTGCGTGGCGCGGGTGAAGTGATGACTACGGTACGTTTGCATTCCGGCTCTGAAGCCATCATCGTGGGCGGCGGACCCGCGGGCGCGGCGCTGGCCATCCAATTGGCCCGCCAAGGCCGCCCGGTTGAGCTCATCGAGCACAGCGCCAATGCTCATCACAAGGTCTGCGGCGAGTTTCTCAGCCGCGAGGCTGTCTCCTACCTCGATCGACTCGGCGTGGACTTGACCGGGCTGGGCGCGGCTGCGATTCATGGAGTCCGCCTGGCGGCGCGCCGCGAGATTGCAGCCTGCGAGCTTCCATTTCCGGCCCTGTCGCTCTCTCGGCGCGCACTCGACGAAACTCTCCTTGCGATTGCCTCGCGCGCCGGTGCGGCCGTGCTGCGCGGGCAGCGCGTGGAGCGGCTCGAACGCAGCGCGTCAGGTTGGTGCGCCCAGCTCGCCGGCGGCGATACACGCTGCGCGTCCACGCTCTTCCTCGCCACAGGCAAGCATGATCTCGCTGGTCATCGCCGCCCGCCCGGCAGGCAGAACGATCTCGTCGCTTTCAAAATGTACTTCCGCCTCACCCCGGCCCAGCAGAGCGCCCTGCGCGGCTGGGTTGAGCTGTACCTCTTCCCCGGCGGCTATGCGGGCTTGCAATTAGTCGAGGCGGGCCAGGCAAATCTCTGTCTGCTCGTGAAGCGAAGTGCGCTGCAAGCCGGCGGCAACGCATGGCCGGCGCTCCTCGATCGCATGTGCGCCTTCTCCGCGCCATTGGCGGAACGACTGGACGCAGCCCAACCGCTGTGGCCCAAGCCGCTCGCCATCTCGTCGCTTCCTTACGGCATGTTGCTAGCTGACGCGGAGCCCGGCCTGTGGCGCCTGGGCGACCAGGCCGCGGTCATTCCTTCGTTCTCCGGCGATGGCCTCTCGATTGCGCTCCACAGCGCCCAACTGGCCGCAGAGATCTACGCAAGCGGCGGCGCGTCCGAGGAGCTTGCCCGCCGCCTGCACACGCAGCTTCGCGCCTCGGTGGGCCTCGCCACCACGCTCTCGCGCCTCATGATCGCAGCGCCATCTATGGCGCAGACGCTGCGCGTATGGCCCGGCATCATGCGCCATTTCGCTTCGCGCACACGCGTTCCCCACCGCGCCTTGCGGGCCCAGGCAATCCAAGTCCATCAGGCAGGCGCGGCGTCATGGTGAATCGCAAAGCAGCAACGAGGATGGGCTGGCTCCTGCTGGTTGCAGGCATCGCAGCGGCACTTGCACCTGTCCGGCTCAGCGCGCGGACTGCGGGCATTCTCGGCGACTGGACCGAACCCACCGGCTCCGTCCTCCGCATTGGCCGCTGCGGCGCCGATGTCTGCATGTGGATCGTCTCCATCAGCAAACATGCGCCGGCCACCACCGACCTCCACAATCCCAATCCCGCGCTCCGCAGCCGTTCCCTCTGCGGCTTGGAGATCGGCAGCGGCTTCTTGATGCAGGGCCCCGGCCGCGCTAACGGGGGTACACTCTACGACCCAAAGACAGGCAAGACCTATCGCGGCACGATCACCTCCGACGGCGCGACGCTTGATCTACGCGGCTACATCGGCATTCCCTTGTTCGGAAGGTCGCAAATCTGGAGACGCTCTCCGCCGCCCGTGAAAGGCTGTAGAGCATCAGCGGGCTGAACTTCATGGCGCAACGCTCAAAAAAGCACGCGCATGGTGAAATCAGCGCGGCGCGTCATTGGCTTCGATAGCAATATCTCCGCCAGCAAAAGCCCGCGAAGCGGGCATAAGACGGTAGCCCCAGGCGTAAGCCTGGGGAAGGAAAGCAAATCCCACAGGTTCAGCCCCCGCAAGGGAGCGCAAGAATGGCTTCAGATAAGCCAATTGGCAAACAATGCCAGACAATTCCTCTAGCGCGATAGGCTACAGTTCCATCGACTGGCTCGCCACCAGCGCCTTCGCCTTGGCAATAAACTCCTCCAGCGGCATCGCCCCCTGGTCGCCTTTGCCGCGGGTGCGCACGCTCACCGCCCCTGCGGCCTCTTCCTTGTCGCCGAAGACCAGGATGTAGGGCGTCTTCTGGTTGGCGAAGTCGCGAATCTTGGCATTCATCTTCTCATTGCGAAGATCGCACTCCGTCCGCAAGCCCGCCGCGCGCAGCGCCGCCTCCACCTTCGCCGCATAGCCGGCGTGGCGCTCGCTGATGGGCACCAAGCCCGCCTGCACCGGCGCCAGCCACAGCGGAAACGCCCCCGCGTAGTGCTCGATAAGCACGCCAAAGAACCGCTCCACCGACCCGAACAGCGCCCGGTGCACCATCACCGGCTGATGCCGCTCGCCGTCTTCGCCCACGTATTCAAGCTCGAAGCGCGCCGGCAGGTTGAAGTCGAATTGCACCGTCGAGAGCTGCCACAGCCGCCCCAGCACATCCACCAGCTTCACGTCGATCTTCGGTCCGTAAAATGCAGCCTCGCCGGGAATCGTCTTATAAGGAATGCCCTTGCTCTTGAGCACGTTGTCGAGCGAGCGGATGGCCAGGTTCCAGTTGTCGTCCGACCCGGCGTAGTGGGCGCGATCGTTCGGGT
>JAKABE010000352.1 GCA_021801945.1 Acidobacteriota bacterium | reverse complement strand
TGGCACAGATGCACAAATCGTGGCCCCTCGTAAGTTTGCGATAGATCATTCAGAACAGGAGCGTTGCCCTTCGGCTAGTTTTTTTCGCGCGTCACGAGTGAGGTGCTCCCTTCAACGTGAGGAGGGTCACTTCCATCTCCGTTGACAGCGACAGAAGGTAGATCCAAAATAACGGACAAAGAGCTTTAAGCCAATTCATGCGGTTCAGGCGAGGAGGGAAGTTATGAAAGACGCGCTGAAATTGCATGCGTTGAGCGCGGTTGTGCTTTTGAGCGCGGCTTTGTACCTGGCGGGCTGTAAGTCTGCGCCACCGCTGACTGAACAGCAGGCGCAGTCTATGATTCAGACCAAGTACAACCAATCTGCGCGTGCAGGCCTCAGCATCAACGTGAACGACAAGGGTATGGGGCAGGGCATGAGTGCCAACTATTGGGTGCGGACCAGAGTTTACCCCAATGGTTACTGGGCTGATTTCACGTTGACGCCTGAGGGCAAGAAGCTGGTCACGTTGCCGAACGGAGGCGATGTGATTCAATGGCGGCCGATGAGTCCTGCAGACTCGACGTACTCCATCACCGTAACCACTGTGCAGGCCAATCGGCTGAAGGCCGTCAATGTGCGCAACATCCAGAACGAGGATCTGCCGGGCGAGTCCAAGGCCATGGGAGCCCATTTCGATGAGGTAGAGGACTTTTCCGGCATCCCCGCTCCGCTGGCCCAGATCGGCCACAATCCCGGTAATCAGGTAAGCGTGTCCCGTCATGCGGACTTTACGCTGACGGATGGGGTTTGGAAGCTGCAATCGATTGAATAGGCCTGACGCGGCAGATGACCGTCCGCTAGGTCGCAAAGGCTGGCGGTTTAGATCCGCGCCCTTGACGCATGGCTGTTGCCAGCGATAGGGTGGGCTTACACGGGAAAGGAGGTTGATCCAGCCAATGAACAATGATTCTTCGAGTAGTACGCTACGTGAGGTGACTGAGGTCTGAGGCCCTTGCGCCCCAGCCCCGGATAAGACCCGACGGAGGCCTCTCCGTCACGGCTCTGGCAGTCGCGGCAGCGCGAAGGCCCCAGTCCAATCCCAACAGATCACCGGCGACGGCCTGAGAATCGATGTTCTCAGGCCGTTGTTTCTGCGCGAAATGAAGGCGCGAGCGGGTAGGAGAGCTTCTCAACACGCTTGCGAGACGCATCGGTGCAAGAAAGACAACAGCGGCGTACGTGCGCTCAATAGATAGAAGAATTTAGAGAGGCGCAATGACCCCATTCATTCTGCAAAATGGGCGGCAACTGGCCTGGGCCGCGGGTGTGTTGGGCGCGGCGATCGGAGCCGGATTCGTAGGTCGCGCCATTGTCTTCTGGATGCTGCAGGCGTTCGATCGGCGGACAGGCAACGCTCTGGGACAATCGTTCGTCAAGCATGGCCAGGGCCCCACACGTTGGATCTTTCCGCTGCTGGCGGTTCTTTGCGTGCTGCCCGGTCTCCCGCTGCCGTCCATGGCGATGTCGGCGCTAGAGCACATTACGGGCATTGGGCTGATCGCCGCCATCTCTTGGCTCGCTATTCTGCTGGTGGACGTCACTGCGGATGTTTTGGCCGCCCGCTACCGCGTGGACGTGGCCGACAACCTGGTGGCGCGGCGCATTCAGACGCAGTTCCACATGCTGCATCACATCGTGGTCGTGCTGGTCACGGTGGTCGCAGTCTCTATTGCGCTGATGACGTTTCCGGCCATCAACCACATCGGCATGAGCCTTCTGGCCTCGGCGGGTCTGGCCAGCCTGGTGGTCGGCATGGCCATGAAGGATACGCTCACCAATCTCATCGCTGGCGTGCAGATCGCCTTTGCCCAGCCCTTCCGCATGGGCGACGCCGTAGTGATCGAAGGCGAGTGGGGGTGGATCGAGGAGATCGGCACCATGTATGTGGTGGTGCGCATCTGGGATTTGCGGCGGCTGGTGATCCCGCTCTCCTACTTCCTCGTAAACTCCTTCCAGAACTGGACGCGCACCAGCGCCGAGCTTCTTGGACACTGTTTCCTCTACACCGACTACACAGTGCCCGTGGACGCATTGCGCACCGAGCTGCGTCGAATCTGCGAGTCCACGCCGCTGTGGGGCGGCAAGGTATGCGGCATGCAGGTTTCGGACTCCGATCACCACACGATGCAATTGCGCGCGCTTATGGACGCCCGCAATTCCAGCGACGCCTGGGACCTGCGCTGCCTGGTGCGGGAAAAGCTCATTGACTTTCTGCAGAAGAATTATCCCGGCAGCCTGCCGCGCTACCGCGGGGAACTGGAGACGGCTGCGGGAGAGCGGACCTTGCCGGGGCGTGCGCGCGCAATGGGCGTCAACGCGGGCAATAGCCCCTAACGCCGGAGCCTCCCATGGGATGCTGAACGGCCCGATGCATGCGCGATCTCTCATTCCGGCTTCGCCTTCTGCCGTACAATCGGCCATAGCATGAAGTGTCCTTATTGTGGCTTTGGGCAGGACCGGGTGGTGGACTCGCGCGAAAGCAAGGAGGCCGATTCCATCCGGCGGCGGCGGGAGTGCGAGAGCTGCGGCCGGCGCTTTACCACTTACGAGCGCATCGACGAGATTCCCTACATGGTGGTGAAGAAAGACGGCCGGCGCGAGCGCTTTGACAGGCCAAAGGTGTTGAGCGGCCTGTTGCGGGCCTGCGAAAAACGGCCGGTCTCCTCCAGCCAACTGGAAGAGATCGTGGACGCGGCGGAGAGCTTTCTGGTCGACGCGCCGGAGCGGGAGCGGACAACGGCGGAGATCGGCGAGCTGATTATGGCGCATCTGAAGAAGCTGGATACGGTGGCCTACATCCGCTTTGCCTCCGTGCACCGGGACTTCAAGGATGTAAACGAATTCAAAGAAGAGCTGGAAGGGCTGCTCGGCGGTCATGGCGGAAACAAGGGAGCGAAATAGCAGCAAAGGCGTTTTCGCTTCAACTCGTTGCAGACTCCGTGAAAGCGCCTGGATCTTTGCTTGAAGAGAAGTTCCACTTGGCGCTGCCGGATTTGCCGAAATGCATCGTGCAGCGCGGATGTCCTGTCGGTGATGTTTTAGTCCGCCACCTGCGCCAGCTTTTCGGGCACCGGCGGCGGCGTAAAGAAGCTCACCAGGATCATGGCAGCCACGGCAGCAAAGAGCGCCGGAAAGATGGCGTCGCGCTGAGCTAGGATGGGCGGCAGATGGAGCGATGCCTTGATAGCGGGATTGTCCCAACCCAGCGTGACCACCGTCCCGGTGGCGATGGCGGCCACCGCACCCCCGGCCGTGACGCGCTTCGAGTAAAACGCGGCCAGCACCACGGGCGTGAGCGCGGCTGAATAAATCGTGTAGGCATAAAGCATCTTTTCGAGAATGCTCTGGGCGTAGACCGCCTGATAGAGAGCCCAGCAGCCGAGCAGCGCCACCGCCAGCCGCGAAACGAGGAGGACGCGCTTGTTGGAGGCGTCGGGCGCGAGATAGCGGACGAAGATGTCGTTGACCAGATTGGTGGCTGGAGAAAAGAGATAGTTGGAAGCCGTGGAAATGACCTTGGCGAAGATGGCGCCCAGCAGCAGCGCGCCCATCACCGCGGGCAGTCCGTGGCGGGCTGTGTACGGGATAATCTCGCGCGGGCGTAGCGCCACTTCTCCGGTGGGATAGAGGGCGCGGCCAAAGACGGCGATAGCGATGATGAGCGTTTCGAGGAATATGGTGCCCAGCGTCCAGCCCACTACCGAGATGCGGGCGTCGCGCTCGCTGCGGGCGGAGAAAAACTTCTGGTACATCACCTGGTTGCCGAGCATAAGCAGGAGCGTCGGTACCAGGAACTCCATGGCGCGCACAAAGCCCATGACGGCGGACTCGCGTACGCCCGCGGGGCTCAGCCGGTAATTGCCGAAGAGCTGAAAATACTGCGGCGGAAGCGCGGCATGGAGGCCATGCCATCCGCCAGCCTTGGCCAGCAGCATAGGCCCGGCAATGATGCAGATGACCGTGACCAGCGTACCGATGGCCACATCCATATAGGCCACCGACGACATACCCGCCATGGCCGTGGTGACAATGACGAAGGCGGCGATGATGAAGGTGCCCAGGTTGGAGGTGACGGCATCGGGGAAGATGAGGTGCAGCACGTCGCCGCCG
>JAKABE010000351.1 GCA_021801945.1 Acidobacteriota bacterium | reverse complement strand
CTTTTCGAGGCGTTCCAATCGTTTGATCACCTCCGGCAGGCGCTGAAAGATGGCCACCGCGCGGAGCCAGACGCGGTTGTCGAAGCCGGGCGAGCCGGAGATCATCTTGCCCGGTGGAACATCATGCGAGACGGCCGACTGCGCGGTGAGGATGGCGCCGTCGCCGACGCTGCAATGGCCGGCGATGCCCACCTGCCCGGCAAGAATGACGTTGTTGCCGATCACCGATGAGCCGGCGAGGCCGGTTTGTGCGCAGAGGAGTGTGTTCTGGCCGACGCGCGAGCCGTGGCCCACCTGGACGAGATTGTCGATCTTGGTTCCGTCGCCGATCTCCGTTGCGCCGACCGTGGCGCGGTCGATGGCGGCGTTGGCCTGCACGTCGACGCGGTTGCCGAGGCGGACCGGGCCGGATTGAGGAATCTTTTCCCACTGACCGGAATCGTTTTTGGCGAATCCGAAGCCGTCTGATCCGATGATGGCGCCGTTTTCGAGGGTTACGTGATCGCCCAGCACGCAGTTTTCGCGCACCACCGCATGGGCGTGAGCAAAGAAGTGGCTGCCCGCTTGCACGCCGGGATAGAGAACGACGTGCGGCAGGAGCGTCGCGTGAGGGCCAAGGCGCACGCCGGGGCCAACAACGGCATATGCGCCGATGTGTGCGCCCTCACCGATCTCGGCGGAGGGATCGAGAACGGCGGTAGGATGAACGCCGGGAGCGTAGGCAGGCGGCTGATAGAAAAATGCCAGCGCCCGGGAGAAGGCAAGATAGGGATTCTTAATCCGCAGAGTTGCGGTTGCGATCTCCTGAAAATCCGGCTCGACCAGGACCGCGGCGGCGCGAGTGGTGCGGGCCAGCGCGCTGTAGCGGAGATTGGCGACAAAGGTGATCTGGGTAGGTCCGGCCTCCTCAATGCCTTGGACGCCAGTAATCTCCAGGTCTTCGTTGCCGCGGAGCTCCGCGCCCAACCGGCTTGCCAGCTCGCCTAACCTCATTGAGGAGATTGTAACGGAACGGAAGGCGGATCAACCTGCATCAGAGGCGCTTGAAGGGTGTGCGCGCCCGATTGGGCCGCACTCAGGACTGCGTTGGGCACGATGCCCAAAATGAGCGTAGCGATCACGGCGAAGGCCAGCGCGGCGCCCACGGCGATGCCGACCTGCGGCTTTGGCCGCACAGCTTGCTCCTGACCGGCTTCAGGACGCTTGGCGGCCACCAGGGCAAAACGCAGATAGTATCCGGCGGCCAGGCCAGAGTTGAGCAGGCCGATGATGGCCAGTGCGATGGCGCCGCCATCAACCGCGGCCGTGAAGGCGTAGAACTTGCCAAAGAAGCCGCCGGTGAAGGGAATGCCCGTGAGCGAAATCAGGAAGAAGATGAGCAGACTGCCGAGCAGGGGCGAGCGGTAGATGAGGCCGCGGAAGTCCTCGATCATGGGAAGCTCGTCACCATAACCGCTGACCACGGCGACGACCGCGAAGATGCCCACATTCATGGCCGCGTAGGCCGCGGTATAAAAGCTGGCCGCGGCGATGCCGATGCTCCCGATGGCGGCAAAGGCGGCCAGCAGATAGCCGGCATGCGCGATGGAGGAGTAGGCCAACATCCGCTTTACGTTTTGTTGACGCAGGGCGGCAAAGTTGCCCACGGTCATGGAGAGCACGGCGACGATCCAAAGCAGCGGCGCCCAGAGGGCGTGCAGCGAGGGAAAGATCTCATAGACCACGCGCAGGAGCAGAGCGAAGGCCGCGGCTTTGGGCGCCGTGGAGAGCAGCGCCACCACCGGCGAGGGCGCGCCTTCGTAGACGTCGGGCGTCCAGACGTGCAGAGGCGCGGCGGAGACCTTGAAGAGAATGCCAACGAGCATGAGCGCCAGGGCGGCGACCACCAGTGAATGGTTCTGCGCGGTGGGAGCGAGGCGGGCGATTTCGTAGATCTGCGTGGTTCCCGTGGCCCCGAAGATGAGCGCAATGCCATAGAGGAAAAACGCCGTGGCAAAGGAGCCGAGGAGGAAATACTTGATAGCGGCCTCGGGGCCGCGGCCGGTCTGCTTGCGGAAGCCGGCAAGGATGTAGGTGGAAATGGACGAGATTTCGAGCGCGATGAAGACCAGCAGTAGCTCCACGGCGCTGGTGAGCAGGCACATGCCCACGGCGCCAAAGACCACGAGGGCGTAGAACTCGCCCTGGTGCGGGTTGGTGTCGGGCAGGGAGTCGAGCGATAGCAGCAGGGCCACGAGAACGATGGCGCAGATCAGCACGTGGAAGAAGACGGTGAAGACGCTGGTCTCGACGGTCCCGAAGAAGCCCGTTCCCTCAGGCAGTGAGAGCTGCCAGATGCTGGCCCAAAGCGCGAGTGTGGTTCCGATGGCGGCAACCCAGCCCAGATTGCGGCGGCGCCATGCAGTCGGCAGCGAGGCATCGACAAGCATAATGGCCACGCCGGTCAGGGTAAGGACAACTTCGGGAAGAATGCGGTAGATGCCAGGAATGGGAGTCACCGCTGGCCCTCCTCTTGAGTCGAGAGCTGCAAAACAGCGGATTCGTGAGGCGGCGGGGGATGGACGCCGGTTTGAATGGTGCTGAACCAGAGCGACGGCGCCACGCCCATCACCAGCATGAGCACGGCCAGCGGCACCAGGACAGACAATTCGCGGAAGTGCAGATCGACGGCTGGCCTCGTTGCGGCCAGGTCGCTCTCAGGACCGTAAAAGACTCGCTGCACCAGCCAGAGCATGTAGGCCGCGCTCAGGATGACGCCCAGCGTTGCGGCGATGGCCCAGCCGCGGCTGACTTCAGTAAAGGTGCTGGAAAGAATAGTGAACTCGCCCACAAAGCCGGAGAGCATGGGCAGACCGACCATGGTCAGCGAAGTGATCACAAAGAAACCCGTAGCCCGCGGCAGCTTGGCGGCTAAGCCGCCGTAGGCCGAGATTTGGCTGGTGGCGTAGCGATCGTAGAGCACGCCGAGAAGAAGGAAGACCGCGCCTTCCACCACGCCGTCGGAGAGGATCTGATAGACGGCGCCATTCCATCCGGTGAAGGTGAGGCCGTAGATGGCCAGGACGATCAGGCTCAGTTGGCTGATGGCGGCAAAGGCGATCAAACGCCAGAAGTCACGCTGCACCAGGGCGAGACAGCCGCCGTAAAGAACGCCGGTGACGGCCAGCGCAATCAACAAGGGTGCCAGGTCGCGCGCCTGCACGGAAAACAGTCCGATGTGGAAACGGAGCATGGAGTAGAGGCCTAGCTTGCCGGCCACCACCATGGCGAGAGCGACCGGCGCTTCCTTGTAGGTGTCGGCAAGCCAGCCGTGCAGCGGGAAGACAGGAACCTTGACCGCAAAGGCGACGAGAAACGCCAGTGAGGCCCAGAACAGCGCCCCGGCCGGAAGCGATCCGTGCGCGATGAGCACCCGGAGGGTGGCGAAATCGAAGCTTCCGGTGCGCGAGTAGAGCCACAGGATGGCGACCAGCAGCGGCGCCGAAGGGATGAAGGTGAACAGAAAAAATTTCAGTGCGGCTTTGGGGCCGTCCTTGCGGCCGTACATGGCGATGAGGATGGCCATCGGCACCAGCGAAAGCTCCCAGAAACCGTAGTAGAGCATCAGGTCCAGCGAGACGAAGACGCCGAGCATGGCGGTCTGCTGAACCAGGAAGAGCGAGTAGAAGATCTTCCGGCGCTCTTGGATGGCATTCCAACTAGCGATTACGCCGATGGGAGCAAGCAGACCGGTCAGCACTACCAGCCAGAGGCTGAGGCCGTCGATGCCGACGTGGTAGTAGATGGCGGGATTGGCGATCCAGAGACGATTGATTTGGAACTGGAATCCGTTTTGACCAAGCACAAAGTGTGCCGGCAGGTGGAGGGTGAGCAGAAAGGTGACGAGGGTTGTAATCAGCGCAATCCAGTTGGGCAGCCTGGCGCGGTCCGGCGCGATCGCAACCAGAATCGCACCGGCGAGGGGAACCAGCAGGATCAGGGTAAGAATCGATTGGTCAATTGCATGCATTTCTCACCGCCCCGCCGATCTAAAGATAAAGTGAATGGAAGCCGGCCAAGCCGTCGTCCATGGAACCAGGATGAACAGCAGGACAGCGGCAACCGCAGCGGCCAGCCAAGCAGCATAGGAGCGCAGATTACCCGACTGCCAACGCTGCAGAATCGCTCCT
>JAKABE010000350.1 GCA_021801945.1 Acidobacteriota bacterium | reverse complement strand
AGCCAGCGAGCAGGCCACGGCGCAGGAGTTCGCGTTTAGCGCGCGCGGTTACGTCGCTTTGCATACGTGGGGAAAGCCGGTGGTCGCAGACATAGGCCTTGATGTGCAGGCGCTGGTAAGGACGGCGATCGAACTTGTCTTCGAGGAGCACGATCACCGGCTTGGCGGGGTAGAGGTAAGGGCTGGTGTACGCAGCCTCGGAGCCGATGCGGATGGCTTCATCCGGGTCGGCGTCGGGGGGCAGATAAAGATAGGTTTCCACCTGACAGTGGGGTACGCCGGAGTTGGAATCGAAGACCTTGTTGCTCAGAATGTCGGCGTTGGGGATGGTGACCAGCGTATCGCCGAAGGTGTAGAGCTTGGTGCTGCGCAGGCCGATATTGAGGATCTCCCCGTAGGCGTCTCCCATCTGGACCAAGTCGCCGACTTGGTAAGGCCGGTCGGCCAGAATCACCAGGCCACCGATGAAATTCTTGACCAGATCCTGCGCGCCGAGACCGATGGCGATGGCCGCCGAGCCGACCACGGCCAGGAAAGTCTGCCGCGTGGGCGCGAGCAGATGGAAGGCCAGAAGCATGGCGGCGAACCAGAGAACGATGCGCAAGATGGGATCCGCCGCTTTTGCAAGGAAACGAATGCGCGGGCCACGGCGGCTGATTAGATCGAGAAACCTGGTGGCGTATCGAATGAAGACCCAGGTAGCAGCCAGGATGATGAAAGCGGAAAGGATGCGGCTGAAGGTGAAGTACTGGAAGATGTCGCGGGCCGCTGCGGCTTCGCCGAATTGCATGTGGGCACCTCGCTAGAGAAGATTTTGCCGGCTGAGGGCTTCGCGCACGAAGCGTTCCGCCTGGGGACGGACGCGCAGTCCGGCAAAGGCCGGCTCTGGCTCAGGCTCCAGGATTTCAAGCGCCTCCAGCCGTTCGAGCCGAAGGCGAGCCTCATCGGCGGTCAGGATGAGCACTTCAGCCAATTCGTCCGGTGTGAGGCTGGAGTGTTGCAGGACTGCCTGGAGGATGAACAGGTCATCCACAGCCAGTTCTGCCTCCAGGTGCTTGTAGTTGGGGTCCAGCGGTTGGAGCATGCGCACCATGGCACCTTCGATGCGATCGACGCTGCCCAGCCAAAGCTCAAAGGCCGAACGGAAGAGGCCTTGGGATTGGCGGTAGAGGGCATTCAAGAAAAGTTGCCGGGGAGTCTGCTCCAGGCCGGCGAATCGGCGCAACCGGCTGATGTGGGCATCACCGGGAGGCACAGGCGCGAAATGCAGTCGGAGGCCGGAGAGTGTATGCCGCTGCAGGATGGCCTCGGTCATGTGCTCCTGACTTACGGCCATAGCGTTAATGCGATGTGAGAAGCTTCTGCTCAGGCCGGCGGCGGCGTCGAGATAGCGGAAGGAGACGCGGTTCATGCTGATGATCCACAAAACGAAGCCAGAGGTCGCGGACATGAGGCGCAGAAAGCCGCGCAGGGCCTCGAAACCGTTCATGCAGCGCAGGAAGGTGCGCTCGAACTCCTCGAGGATGACCACCTGGCGTCGACGATTGAGGGCTGTGACTAGGTCGGCGCCGGAGGAAAGGTGAAAGAGATCCCGGAAGAACTCATCCATTTGCTGCGGGCTGCGGATGCGCTGTGAAAATTGGGCGCGCAAGACTGGCACGCTGGGAAACGCAATCCGGGCGGCGCAGTTGAGCAAGCTGGTCTTGCCGCTGCCGCGGGCGCCGGTAACAAGCACGGTAACGCGCTGGCCCGACTGCCAGAGTGAGAACACGCGGCTCAGGCCCGTCATCTCTACCTCGCGGCCCACGAGGTAGCGTTCATCCTCGACCGGCGCCAGGCTGAAGAGGCGCTGATAGAGGGCGGGAAGGCCGCGTGGCCGAAGCTGGGCTTCGAGGACGGCGCTCAGAGGCGTACGTTCCACAAATGCTTCAAGTTGCTGCTCGACGGGCGGCTGTTCCCAGCCCAGCTTCCAGGCCAGCCAATGAAATGCTTTTATGGCCAAGCCGTAGAGGCCGCGGGATGCGGTGCGCAAGGAGCGGAGGGCGGTGTGCCGAAGATGGCGTGCAGCGCGGGGGACACCCTGCCGTGTGAGCAAGGCAAATCGGCCGAGTTGCCCGGATTCGAGGGCCGTATGCGTCTCCAGCAAAGCGAGAGCCTGAGCGCGGCAGAGGCCGGTTTCGGCGCCTGCTTGCGCATCAGTTTGAATGTCCTGCCGGTGCTGCAACAGCGCGAGAGCATTGGCCGCAGCCTCGCGCGAAAGATCGAAGGCCGATCCAGCGCCGGACTGCGCAGCTTCAAGCCCGAAGGCGACCACCTGCCGCGCCTGCTCGATGTCGCGAATCACGGCGGTGTGCTCGGTTTCTACTTCGCGAAAGCCCTCGCGGGCAGCATCAATGCCGTTGTGGTTCAGTGCATGGAGCGCAACCGATTGCGGATACAATACCCGCCAGCGGCTTCTCCACCGTTCGCGGGTGCGGAAGGGCCGCACAGCCTCCACTTCGGCGGGCAGCCGTTCCTGGACGCAGCGTGAGACACGGTCCACCCAGTCACGGGCGCGTTGTTCAGCAGGGAGCAGGTTGGCCTGGGGAGGCGGAAACGCCTCCTGACCGTGGTGTGCCTGCCCTGTTTCGAGCCAGGCTATGGCCCCATCCATCTCCTCGAGGACATCTTCGTGCTCGGCGCGCAAAGAATTCAGAGAACTGCGGGTGCTCTGAATCGCCTGGCGCGCCACAGCGGTGAGTTTGCGTTCGAGATCAATGGCGGCGCGCACGGCGCGGTACTGGCGATGCCATTGGCTGAAGTTGCGATCCCATTGCTGCACGATCTTTCTCTGGCGGCGATCCGAGAGTTGGGGTTTGCGGCGCAATATCGATCGAGCCAGCGAGGTGGGAGACTTCTGGGCCCAAAGGCAGTAGGAAGACAGGAGACCGTTGGCGTGGCCGACCAACGCGGTTTCGGTGTGCAGCCACCAATCGCGTTCCTCGGCAAACGCGGCGTCGTCGCCATTGCTACCAGCCAGCGCGGCTAGTTGGTGGCGGCGGTATATTTGCCAGGCAGCCAACAGATGGAGGCCGGATCGCGCCAGATGGCGCTCAAATGCTTCGTCGATGCGCGCGCGGCGCTGAATCTGAGCCCACAGGTTGGCCAGAGCGGTCTCGCGGAATGGCAGCGGGTGAGGGGATTTGCGGCGCTTCATCCAGGGTTTGTGCCAGCGTCCGGGGGCGTCGGGAGCGGCGATAGCGGCCAACTCGGCCCCGGAGATTTCGATCACGCGCGGCAGCGTGCGCGCCAGGTCGTTCATCTCCAGGCGGTGCTGCTCGATGGCCGCGAGCGACCGGCCGATGGGCTTGAACCTCTCGAAGGCGCCCAGCGGATCGCCGAAGAGTTGGTCCGCCACATTGTTGAAGAGGTGATCCAACCCCGCCAACGTCTCCGGCTCGGCATCGCCGGGAGCGATGGTGTCGAGGCGGCTCCGCAGTTCTTCCATCAGCTCGCGGAGATGCTGCCAACTGGCGGCCATTTCACCGGCTAGACGCTCATTGGCAAGCTGAAACTTGGTGCGAAACTCTCTCCAGATTTCGGCTGGAAGCGCGCACATGATCTATTACTTTACAATCCTCTGCCGCGAACGGCCAGAGTCAATTGCAGTCTCTCATCGCAGGCGCAGCATTTGCGTCCGCCGGCATCGTCGTTATTGGCGTTAGTCGTCGTCATCGTCGTGGCGGGATTTCTTGACAGGCGCCAGAAGCATGGCGGGGACTGGCTTGTTGCCCATGGCGTCTTTCCACAGGATGATGTTCAGCGCCTGCGTGGGAGCGCGGTCTTCATGGGTGAAGTCCATCTTCATGCTGGCGCGGGCGCCGTAAGCGTTTTTGGCGTTGGCCTTGTAGATGAGGCCGTTCTGCTCATTGGCATAGTCGGCGTTGTAGGGGGGCTGATTGCCAGGGCCGGCAAAGAGCGACGAAAGCACGGAGCAGAAGGCATCGTTGTTGTTCATGGGCGGCAGGCCAAGCAGCATTTCGATGGTGCGGAGGACGCTGACCGTGGAGTAGAAATGGCTGTCGACGAAGGGACCGCCGTAAAGGCCGCGTGGCGAGTACTTGCTGACGACCAGAGCGATGCTGCGGTGGGCATCGACGTGATCGGGGCCGTTCTGGGCGTCGTCCTCGAGGA
>JAKABE010000349.1 GCA_021801945.1 Acidobacteriota bacterium | reverse complement strand
TGGTGCCACTTTATGCTTCAAACGAGGGTTACAGGCTGAAGGAGGCCGCACTGAATTAGAACAGGTTTCAAGCACGGCTGTGTCACTTTATGCTTCAATCTGGTGACGTTTTATGCTTCAAGTCACACAATGCGTTTCGCGCCCACTATTCCCAGCTTGCCTATATTTCTCCCGGAGTGGAATCGGAGGGGCAGTTTCGCTCGCTTGCCCGGGCCGAAGCGAAGAAAGAAGGGTGGAGCTTCGATGAGGTCCCAGGGTCGCTTTCGCTATTGCAGCGGCTTGTCAATGGAGAGTGGGACGCCGCCGATTTCCTTGTCGTCCCGCCCGGAGCGGCCATCCGGGCCAACCGGGGCGAATCCATTGTGAACATCGTATGAGCGCCGAGAAAGTGCGGGTCCAACTGGAGCCTTCGGGTCTGATTGTCGAAGTGCCGCGCGGCGCTTCTCTCATCTCCACACTTTCGTTACATGGAATTGAATTCCCCTGCGGAGGAACGGGACTGTGCGGTGCCTGCCGTGTCCGCGTTCTTGCTGGCTCGCTTCCCGTCACGGAAAAGGATGGCTTATTTTTCTCCTCAGAAGACCTGGCGAGTGGCTGGCGTCTCGCCTGCCTGGCCACTGCGGAAACGCCGCTGGTACTGGAGTGCGAACAGTGGCACATGGACGTTCTCGCCGACAACTCCGTCTTGTCCGGCAGAGGAAAAAACGGCCTTGGCATTGCCATCGACCTGGGCACAACCACCATCGCCGCGCAGTTGGTGGACCTGGCCACCGGCAGCGTTTTCGGCGTCGAGACCGATCTGAATGCCCAGGCCCCGTTCGGCTCAGACGTCATGAGCAGGGTCCGCGCGGCGTTGGCCGGTGCCGATCTCGCCACGGTGGCGCGGGCCGCTTTGCGGCCCATGATTGCGAAGCTTGCCCGCGGTCGCGAACAGAAAATTGTCGAGGTGGTTCTGGTCGGCAATACTGTGATGCATCACCTGTTTTCCGCGCTTGACGTGGGGCCGCTTTCCCACGCGCCGTTCCATTCGCCGAATCTGGGAGAGCAGCACTTCTCCCCTGAAGAACTGGGCTGGCCCTTGCCCGCGTCCTGCCGCATTCGCTTTGTGCGGTGTCTTGGCGGCTTTGTGGGGTCGGACATTCTGGCCGGAATTCTCGCCGTCGGCATGCCAACTTCCGATGACATGCTGGCGCTGGTTGATCTGGGAACCAACGGGGAAATTGCCATCGGCAACCGCCATGGAATTCTTTGTGCCTCGACAGCCGCCGGACCGGCCTTTGAAGCCGCCTCCATCCGCATGGGAATGCGGGCCTCTACCGGCGCCATCTCGCGTATGTCGCTGCTGCACGGAAAAATGCACGCCACTGTCATCGGCGATGCGGAGCCACGGGGAATCTGCGGCAGTGGCCTGGTCGATGCGGTCGCGGTGGGACTCGAAACCGAGGCCATTCTGCCTTCCGGCCGCATCGCCAATGGGAAGAAACTTTTCCCTGTCGCGGGCCCGGTGGTTTTGTATCAGGCGGACATTCGCGAACTGCAGTTGGCCAAGGCCGCCATCGCTGCCGGATTCAGGTTGTTACTCCAAGGCCGAGGCGCCAACGCCGCCGATCTCGATCGCATCCATCTTGCAGGTGCATTCGGCAACTATGTCCAGGCTGCGAGCGCCGTCGGCATCGGGCTGCTCGAGTTTCCAAAGCAACGCATCGTGCCCTCCGGCAACACGGCACTGCACGGTGCCAAGATGTTGCTGCTATCGGCCAGTGGGCCTGCGCTGCCCACCATCGAGCATGTAGCTCTTGCCGCCGACCCCGGTTTTCAGGATGAGTTCGTCAACTGCATGAGCTTTCCCTGAGGTAGGAAGCGTGGTTTGAGTGCAACAACGCGCAACGGCGAGACAATTCGCGGAAAGACACAACCTGCGAATACAGGGAGTGAAAACAAAGATTGGGAACAAGGGAGTGAACAACATGGCTAATTCAGAGAGTAAGACTGCGAGCCGTGAGCGGCGAGAGTGTGCAAAGTTGTGGGCTGGGTTAATCTCTGAGGATGAAATGGACAATCAAGCTGGTATTTGAGGCGGTCCCAGGCAGCCCCGTCGAACACGACGTGGGGATGATCGAGAGGGCGGAGAAAATCTCTCCGGCCAGCGTGGGATTGACGATAGCAGAGGGCAAAGCGCTGCTTGCGAGCCTGCAGAAGCAAATTGTGACCGCGCAGGTTGAACAACATGTTGCCAGCATGAAGTCTTGCCCGCAATGCGGCAATGGGTTGCGCACGAAGGGTCATTACCCGTCCACTCTGCGTTCTGTATACGGCAACGTTGGCATGCGAATCCGGCGCCTGAGAGCATGCCCTTGCTCCGAATCGCAGGCGCAAAGCTTCTCAACGCTGTTCACGAACAAAAGTCCTATCACGCCCGAGTTGCGGTATCTCACGGCCAAGATGGCTGCCCTGTTGCCGTTTCGAAAGACCGCTGAGCTCCTCGGCGAATTTCTGCCTTTGTCTGCACAGGCGACTGCCAGCACCGTGCGCAACCGGACGATGAAGGTGGGCAGGCGGCTTCAGAAGTCGGCGGAAGCCCTCGCTACTGCGGCGTCGAACGAGCCCTGCAAAGAATTGGTCGTCGGCTTCGATGGTGGATATGTAAAAAATCGACACCGACGACCGGAACGAAACTTTGAGGTCGTTGCCGGCAAGGCGTTGGATCGTGATGGGCATGCTACACGCTTTGCCTTTGTGCGCAACGGAGGTTCCGAGGCGGTGAGCGCGGTCGGTCTTGCGCTCCGGCATTGCGGAGTCAACGAAGCCACTTCGGTCACAGTCCTTACCGATGGCGATGCCGGTTTGCGGGCCATTCACCAGCAGGTTGCTCCACAGGCTGAGCATATATTGGATTGGTTACAAATCTCGATGAGATTCAAAAACCTCGAGCAGCTCGCGAAGGGCATAAACGCTATTGCTGATGGTGGGGTTCGCGGCCATGCGCTGGCTGAGATCGACCACGCGAAGTGGCGTCTTTGGAATGGCCTCGCCGAGCGAGGAATCGTGGGTTTGGCGCATCTTGGGCAATGGGCGCAGGCGCCGTGTTTCGAGCACATCCCCTCCTTGAAAAAACTAGCGCACACGCTGTTGGAGACGATACGCTACCTGGAATTGAACGCAGACTCCATGCCCGATTACGGGAAGCGTTACCGCGCCGGTCAACGGATCTCAACTGGGTTTGTCGAGTCGGCGGTCAATGAAATTGTCGCGAAACGGATGGTGAAGAAACAGCAGATGCGATGGAACCGTTATACCGTCCAGAGGTTTCTAGACGTTCGCGTTCATGTGCTCAATGGGACTCTGGAAGATGCATTTCGTCATTGGCACAAAGGCTTCCGGCCTGTCGCTGACCAAACCCAACTGGCTCTCTCAGCATGACCAGCCCACTACTTTGCACACTCCCTCGCTGCCCCGCCTTCAGGCCGGGACGTACCGCTTGACCGAGATGTCCCGCGCGTGCTCCCGCGTTTTCGCCACGTCATAGGCGAGTTGCATCCGGAGAAGGTGGTCCATGTCCGGGCCGAACGCCTTTTCGATGCGCAGCGCCATCTCCGGCGTCAGCGCGGCCTTGCCGTGCAGAAGGTCGGAGAGCGTGGCGCGGCGCACTTTCAAAATCTCCGCCGCCTTCGACACGTTGAGGCCGAGGGCTTCGATGACTTCCGTTTTAATCAGGTCGCCCGGATGGGGCGGGTTCTTCATGGGCATTTCGGCCTCCTTAGTGGTAATCGATCAGGTCAATATCGCTGGCGGTGTTCGTCTGTTCGTCGTAGCGGAAAATCAACCGCCAGTTTCCCGTGACAGTCAGGCTCCATAATCCTTTCAGGTCGCCTTTCAGCGGATGCAGCTTCCAGCCGGGAAACCGGCCGAGCTGCTCCAGCGTTTCGGCGGTTTCGAGGGCGAACAGAAGCTTGCGCAGCTTATCAGCCATCGCGGACGGCACCCCTCTGGCGTTCCCGTCCTCGTGGAGCTGCCCTAGCCCTTTGTCGCGAAAGCGGACAAGCTGCATGTCACCTCTTCACGATTCCATTATGTACGGTTATACCGTACATGTCAAGACTGACTGAGCTTCCCCAATCCGTCGATAAGGTAGCGGAAGGGCAAACGCAATGGTCGTTTGGTCGCTGGAGGAGACTTTCCATCGGCGGTCTGGCTTCGCAGGCCGGGT
>JAKABE010000348.1 GCA_021801945.1 Acidobacteriota bacterium | reverse complement strand
CCGCGCATGACCAGGAAGAACAGATAATTGGGCGCGAAGCCGCTGAGCACGGTGATCGTGGAGAAGAAAACGACGCAGAAGATGAGCGGCAGTTTACGCCCAAAGCGGTCTGCGAGCGAACCGAAGAGAAGCGCTCCAACGGGCCGCATAGCCAATGTAAAGGTAAGGGTATAAATGATCGCCGCTTTGCCGACGTGGAAGTTGCCCGCCAGAGTGTCGAAAAGGAAGACCACGACAAAAAAGTCGAAGGCGTCGAGTATCCAGCCGAGGATGCTTGATCCAACGGCGAACTGCCAGCCCGGCGATGCCTGGTCGGTGAAAACCGAATCAGAAGATGAAAAGTCCATCGACTCCTTCTGCCTCGCAATGCATAGTCGGTCGCGGAGATGCCCTCTCCGGAAGTGAGCGTATGTTAACACTGTCCACGATGAGCCGGAGCAAACAGGTAGGGAGCACAGCGTGAGCGGCCGTGTATGGCGAGTCTTCCGAACTTGTGTGCGAGGGGTTGCGTGATCAGTTTATCCCGGCCGCCCAGGTGTCTGCGGCGGCGCGAACCGTGCCGCTTCTTTTGAGGACCTCTGCGCAATGCGCTGCGCCCGCGCCTTCCACGACTTCCTGCTTGCTCAGTACCTGATGGCCCATCGAGGTCAGGTTATCGAGAATCTTCTGCGGCACGCTCCCGGTAAAATCGAACTTCAAAAACTCCAGCGGCTCGCGATCGCACACCGAAAGACGTGGAGTAGACAGCACCTGAGCGGGCTGGAGCGGGCCGTCTACGATGCGGTGCGCCAGTTGCGCGCAGACATTGATGATCGGCCGGCCGCCGCGCGAGCCCAACGCGATGTCCCGGTCGGGAAGACAGAGAATCAGCGGCGAGACGTTGCTGAGAGGGCGTTTGCCGGGCGCAACAGAATTGGGCCGCCCAGGACGCGGATCCAGCCGGCACATGCCGTGGGAGAGAATTATTCCCGTGCCCGGAACTGTCACGCACGATCCAAATGCAAGCCCCTGAGAAATCGTGACCGCAGTGATGTTTCCCTGGCGATCTGCGGCGGAGACGTGAATGGTTCCAGGAGAAGCAGGGAGAGCGGGGGGAGATTGAGGGCCTAAAATCTCGGGAAACTGCCGGAGGGTTTCCGTCCTGCCCAGAGCGTAGTCCTTGGCCAACAGCCGCTCGATGGGCACGTCATTAAAATGGGGATCCCCAAGGTAGCGGAACCGGTCCTGCCACGCCAGCTTCATGACTTCGCCCAGACGATGCCAGTACTCCGTTGTGTTCAGAGCCATCGAGGGAGGGAAACACTCCAGGAAGTTGAGAACCTGAAGAGTGGAGAGCCCCCCGGCGGGCAAACTCGAGGCGAAAACCGAGTGCCCACGGTAGCGTGTCTCATAGGCTGGCTCAATGCGCGGCGTATAGTTCGCCATGTCATCTGCATCCAGGATTCCCCCAATCTCGGTAACGTAACGGGCGATTTGCCGACCTAGTTCGCCGGAGTAGAAATCCTGCCATCCGTGAGCACTGAGGCGGGCAAGGGTGGTTTCGAGATCGGGCCTGTGCCACACCTCCGTCGCATCGGGCGGAGTTCCTTGTGGCATCAGGTGCTGGCAGGTTGGCTCGAATTGCTTGAGGACAGGGAGACGACGCCTGATTGCAGCGGCAGTGGGACCGTAGGCGAAACCGTCCGCCACCAACCGCTCGCAGGGCGCAACGATCTGAGGCCAGGGAAGGCGTCCCCACCGTTCCCAAAGCGTTCCCACACCCGCCACGAAACCCGGAACCGCCACCGAAAGCGGCCCGTGAATGTTTTCATCGCCGCGAACGCCGCACTCGTATTCGGCTTCGTTGATTCCCTTCCTTCCCGGTTCAGCGGGGAGGATTTCGAACATCCGCTCGGTCGCTCGACGGGGCGCTACGGCATTGGCATCCAGGACCCAGGTCTGGGACTCTCCGCCTTTGCGGACGACCGCACAAAGAATGTATCCGCCCATGTCTACGGATTCTGGTTCCAGAACCGCACAGGCAAGCGATGCCGCTGCCGCCGCGTCCATGGCATTGCCGCCCTGGGCGAGGATCTCGGCCCCGATGCGAGCGGCCGCTGTCGGCCCGGTGGCGACAGCTCCGCCCCTGCATACCACTTGCCGACCTTCAAGCAACGAGAAATCGGGGCGGGTCTGGCTCGGATCGTGGAAGCATGGCATACGTTAGAGATCGATCTCCGGCGCAAGATGAACTGGAATGTTAGGCCCGATGGAATTCTCGAGGCCCAGGGAAATTCTTCGGTTTCGCTTCAGGCGTCGGCTGGAGTTGAATGATTCACCCGACCAATCAGGGCGCTGTCTGGCGTCGTTGTCCGAAAAAGCCTCCCTGTTCGGTTGTTCAAAATCGAACGCCTGCTGTATAAACTGAATGCATCCTATTTACGTCGTCCGGAGATGTCAAGACACGCCAGCTGGCATGGGAAGCGGAGTTCTCTCGCCAATTGCGCTGGTGCAGCGCACGGAAAGGCCGCAGGAAATGGAGGCAATGCCGGAAGTTCCGATCGAACAACTTTCAGTCTTTGCCGGCGGGCTCGATCACCCGGAAGGGCTTGCCTTCGATCGCCAGGGCTATTTGTGGGCGGGCAGCGAATCAGGACATATCTATCGCATCGATCATCTGGGTAAGGCCGAGATCGTGGCTCAAGTCGAGGGCTTCTGTTGCGGCCTGGCCTTTTCTCCAACGGACGAACTCTTCCTTTGCCATGCGCGTCTGGGCGTCGTCAGGGTTGGCCGGAACGGCACACACTCCGTCTTCGCGGACCATACGGGTGGCCAGAAGATCCTGTACGCAAACTTCGCGGTCTTCGATCGCGCTGGCAATCTCTGGGTCAGCGATTCAGGAAACTGGAAAAAGCAGAACGGCCATCTGCTTCGATTTACTCCCGACGGAGAAGGCAAAGTGGTTGCGGGCCCCTGCGGGTATGCCAACGGTTTGGCCCTGAGCGCGGACGAAAAGCACTTGTTCATGGTGGAAAGCGATCGCGACCGTATCTTACGGTTCGAAGTACAGCCAAATGGCTCGCTTGGGCCGTCGCAGGTCTACGCTGAGGACGTTGGCCGATTACCCGACGGACTGGCCCTTGACGCGGAGGGAAATCTTTACGTTGCCTGCTATGCGTCGGATGAAATTCACCGCATCAGCGCTTCGGGCGAAAAATTGCTTTTGGCCCACGACCGGTATGGCCTCGTGCTGGGCGGACCGACGAATCTGGCTTTCGGTGGAAAAGATTTCGATGAGATCTTTGTGGCCAACCTTTCTCGTTACACCATTACGCGCTTTCGGGCGGGGCGAAAAGGCCAACCACTGGCAAACCGAGGTAAGTCATGATCGAACTAAAAAACAAAGTGGCCATCGTAACCGGCGGAGCGCAAGGAATCGGCCGCGCGATCAGCGAAGCGTTTGCAGAGGCGGGCGCTTCGGTTTTTATCGCCGATATTGACGACGAAGTGGGAGCGGCGACGGCAGCCGCCATCCGCCAGCAGGGTGGAGACGCCACCTACTGCCATGCCGATGTGAGCATCGAAGCGGAGGCGGCCGCAGTGACTCGGCAAGCCGCCGAGAAGCACCATCGTCTCGACGTGCTGTGCAATAACGCCGCCTACCTGGGCAGGTTCCACGCCTTGGCCGACGCACCGGTCGAGGAGTGGGAACGCTGCATTTCGGTCTCCCTGATGGGAACGCGGCACTTTTCGCGCGAGGCGCTTCGCTGGATGGTTCCACAGCGCCAGGGTTCGATCATCAATATCGCTTCAGTCCAATCGCTGACTGGCGCGCGCGATTCCGTCGCCTACAGCAGCATCAAGACTGCTCTGCTGGGATTCACGCGCAGCGTCGCATACGATTATGGCTCTGCCAATATTCGTGTGAACGCGATTTGCCCCGGGGCCATGCAGACGCGCATCTCGCCGAAACCGGGGGAGGAGGTTTACAACCGGCAGGTCGACAAGACCTTCCTGGGGCGGGTGGGCCAGCCGCATGAGATTGGCGGAGCGGCGGTGTTTCTGGCCTCCGACGCCGCCTCCTACGTTACGGGAGCTGTGTTGGCCGTGGATGGCGGATGGAGCGCCATGTAAGGAAACGGGGCTCGCCAGGGACTTTCCGTCGCTGCGCGAACTGGCTCGGTCATTGTGGGACAGACATCCGGGATCATTGCATTTTTTATTTCGTTCATGATTTC
>JAKABE010000016.1 GCA_021801945.1 Acidobacteriota bacterium | reverse complement strand
GTCGGAGACCTGCTGGGTGTCGATGCCCGGTGGCGAGGCGACGACGTTCACCGCCTCTTTCACCATCTGCTCGTGCGCCATCACGATGCGCACGCTGCTGGACTCCGGATCCACATTCGTCTCCTGCGTCTGATAGAAGTTGGGCATGGCAGCGCGGATGGCGTAGGGCTTGTTTTGGCGGGGAGTGAAGGTGCAGTGGCCGGCGTAGTCGGTAAAGAGGTGGAGCGGAGCCAGCTCTGGCTCTGCAATCGTAACCTGCGCGCCGGAAACCGCCAGCCCATTCTCGTCTACGACCGTGATCTGAATTGGAGCAAGGGCTGCTTTCGGCTGCGCCCCGGCAAGTAGCGCGCAGAGGAGGAAAACGAGGCTTAGAGTGACTCGTGTTGCGCTGTCAAAACGCAGCATCCAGAAAAATGGGAACTCCGGTTCCCGCACTGGCGCCAGTATAACTCCGGCCGCTGCTTGCTGAGAGAACCGAGATTGCTACTGCAAGATTCAATCGGAGGAGTGCTTTACGAGCCGTATCGTCCAGCCCGGCGGATTTTCCTGGATGACCATAGCCGATCCCGGGGGCGCGGCTTGAAAGCTCTCCACATATTGATTGAAATGGGACGGCGGCACCGCAGGTTCTCTCCAGTCGAGCACAATGGAAAAAAGCATGACACCCAGGAAAAGCCCGGGCACGATCTTCCCTGCGTCTGACAATCTGCGGACGCAATACAGGAGCGACCAAGCAAAGGCCAGCGAAGGGTAAAACCAATACCGGCCGCCGCAAGCATTGGCCAGTAATTGCCAAACAGTGGTTCCCGCAGGGGGGTATGCCGAGGGTGACAGCATCGAGGCCGCAAGCAACATGGCGGTGAGAATGAGAAACAGTCTCATTGGAAGGCTGGATTTCCAGAAGCATAGAGCGGCGATCGCCAATCCGGCCAGCACTGCCGACAACAACAGCAGGAACACGCCGGGGCCCGGCATGATGGCAAGCCGCGTGCGACCCAACACCGCTCCCAAAAACACGTTCCCTCCCAGAATGCGCGCGAACATGGCGGGGTTGGCGCCCAGCGTGTCATGAGGGCGGACGTGCGCGTCCAGCACCAGCAGCGAGAATGCCTGTAACAGAGCGGATACAGCCATCACTATAGTGTTTGTGCGGCGGCGGGAACCACCCAGCGTTCGCACCAAATAAATGGCGAGGGGAAGTAGGAAAATGCAGAAGGGGCCAGTCACTCCGGAAAGCGTCAAGACCAGCAACTCTATCCATCGTCCGGCCTTGCTGCGCGGTGGGTCCGATACCAGCAACAAGAACGCAATGAGGGCGAGCAGCCACTGCGACTCGGTAATACCCAAGGCAATTTCAGTGGAGTTCGGTAGGGCAAGATAGCACAATGCCAAACACGCCCGGAAGGACGGACTGCCCCAGCTAGAGGATTGCGTGCTGAGCATCAGGTTCACGGGCACCGCCTGTACAGCCAAGGCAATCAGGTTGGTGACCAGCGGCGCCCGCGCCATGGGCACCAGCAGCGCCAGAGCCGCTGCGAGGCGCGGGAGGGTTTGAAAATAACCGTCCTGTGCGTAAAACAACGCTCGCCACCAGCCAAGGTTATAGGCGTCCGCAAACCAGACATGCCCGTCCTCGGCGTAGAACTGCGCATGAAAGAGCGCATCCGGGCGGCGACTGATCAGGATGGCGAGGGCAGCGAGAAAGATCAGAGTGTGATGCCAAGCGAGAAGCCGGGGGGGGCGTTCAGTGGCCGCGCTCGTTGCAATGAACCCATTCATTGTGCTCTGCTCGCACCCCCCAAGTCATCACTTTGCGGATCTTTTGTTGACGAGCATCTACGCAGCGCAAATTCTAGGACCTTGAATCCATCGCACGCGCCAAGCATGGCGAGTACACGCGGGATGGAGAGAGCGATCGCACCGGTTCCAATCAGCGCAGTCGGGAGCCAAAGGACGTAGCAGTAAGCGGGGAACTCAAACCATACCAGCCGGCGGGCGCACGCCTGCGAGAAACCACTATCGATCTGCCGGAATGAGGCATTCACACCCAGGTTCAGTGGAGCCGGAAACGGTGGGAGCCAAGGCGCGATGGAAACCGCCAGCGCCAGGGCGTAAACGGCACAGGCAACGCAATCCGCGTCCAAGGCGCCGTTGCGGATGCTGAACTGCGGACCCTTCCGACGCTGCGATTTACCGTTCTCCACAGCGCGAGGCACCTAGGCGATCCGTTCGTAGTACTGTTGCGTGACCTTCCTGCCCGAGACGTCGAAGCGCACCACCCGCCGGACTCCCATCTTGTGCAGGACAAAGCTGGCCGTGGTGGCCAGTACTCCCAGTCCATACTGGACGCTGCGGCGGAAGTTGATGGAGGAGGCTTCCTCAAAGTATTTCGTGGGACAGGAGACCTCGCCGATGCGGAAGCCGAACATCACCGCCTGCGCGATCATCTGGTTGTCGAAGACGAAGTCGTCAGAGTTCTCAAGCAGCGGCAGCGTTTGCAGCAGCTCGCGCGAGAAGGCGCGGAAGCCGGTGTGGTATTCGGAGAGCTTTACGCCGAGAAAAAGGTTTTGAAAGGCGGTGAGCAGGCGGTTCGAAACATATTTATAGAGCGGCATTCCGCCCTTGAGCGCGCCCGCACCCAAGATGCGCGAGGCCAAGACCATGTCGTAGACGCCGCTGGCCACCATGCCCGCCAGGGCCGGAACCAGCAAGGGCGTGTACTGATAGTCGGGATGGACCATGACCACGATGTCGGCGCCCGCGGCGAGGGCTTCGCGGTAGCAGGTTTGCTGGTTGCGCCCATAACCGTAGTTAGCGTCGTGGATAAAGGTCTGCACGCCAAGGCGGCGGGAAAGCTCCGCGGTGTGGTCCTTGCTGGAATCGTCGACGAGGATCTTGATATCCACAACGTCGGACAGCTCGCGCACGGTCTGTTCCAGGGTCTTTTCGGCGTTGTAGGCCGGCATCACCACGGCAATGCGTTTTCCGTTAATCATCTGTTTCTACTCCTCGCGCCTCTTACCTGTGCGCTTTCCACCTACTCTCGTCTCAATGCGCCGCAGCCGCCGTCTCCTTCGGCATCGGATAAGGCAAAATCCGTGCCGGAATCGCGTCCGGCTCAATCAGCCACACCTTGCGGTTGTGGTAGTGGTGAATCAACTTCAAATTATCGGTAGCATCCATATACCTCGCCCATACGACTTTGGAACTATTAATGTCGGCCGAGTTGTAGACCCATTCGTCCAGCGGATTGTGCTTGGCCGAATAGCGAACGATAACCAGCTGTCCGCCCGGAAGCCGGTCCAGACGGGCCTCGATTGCCGCCCGTTCCACCCCGTAATGCTGCGGGCCCCACCAGACCCAGTTCCAATTGCTTGCCGGCCACTCGCTGGGAGCGATATGAAGCGGCGCCGCAAAGACCCTTAATCCCGCCAGCAGAACACAGACGGTCACCGTCAACCGCACCAGGGCCAGACCTACCGGCTTGCGCTCCGGCTTCCACAGCCGCAAGTGCCGCATGGCCTGCAAGCCGATAGCGTAAAACGCCGCCGTGAAGGGAGCCACATAGTGCGGTAACAGATAGATTTCGATCGCCATTCCAGCCGCCCAAACCAGGACCACAATCACCAGAAAGCGGATGCGCCGGTCCAGAAATACCCTTCGCATCATGATGAGAGGAATCGCCAAAGCGAAGCCGGAATAAAAGAGGAACATGAACGCTACTTTTTCCAAAGAAAATGGAGCAAATCCAGCGAGGGAATGGATGCTGTTGTAAAAGTCCATCTCGCTTCTGTAAAAGCTGCGCATGGCGACATAGCGATAGTGCGGTTCGGGGCGCGGCGGCTGCCAGACGAAATAGGGCGCGATTGCGTAGGTCTCGCGGTCCACTTTGTAGGGCGGAGTGAGCGGATTTCCGAAAGCACGGTAATCGTAATAGCCCATCCACGCTGCTGTGGCGATGACCAGCAGGAGCGGGGCTGCGACGAGGCGCGCGGCCACTGCGCGGGAGGGGCGGTTCTTGCCTTTCCACAGCCAGCGGACCACCACAATCGTAACCGGAATGCACAGCAAAATGCCCTCGTACGGGCGCGTAAGGGCCATGGTTACCATGCCCGCCCCTATGAGCACTGCGTAGCGGAGACGCGAGGTCTTCATCAGGCGCGGCAGGCCGCCCAAAGCCAGCGCACCACCCAAAGCGGCCAGCGAACCGGCGGAATGGTAAGTATTGGTCCAGTAACTGAACAAGCCCAGACGCAGAACCGCGATGAAGCCCCCCAACAGGGCCCAGTTCGCAGGCAGCCACGCCTGCAACATCCATGTGAGGACCGCGCACATCAGCGCACTGGCGATGAGGACCGCGAACCACGGCTGCCCAAACAGAACCTTGCCCGCGGCGAGCAGCAATCCCTGGCCCGGAAAGTACATCGACTGGTAGGTGGGCTTCATGGTGACGTGGATAGTCTCGAAAAACTTCCACATCGCAGGCGTGGGATTGGTGAGCCGGCCGTGGGCAAAGGTATCTGCCTGAAGCAGAAAACTGAAATCGTCGGGAACGAACGGCAGTGGAATGGGAAGAACGGGGAGCATGGCCAGGCGCAGCACCACTACGCTCAAGCCAACCGTGGCAACCGCCAAGCTCCGCCGCCGCGCCAGCCGGGCGAAGGCCCGTTCGATGCGCTTGAACCAGCCACCACCAAGCCCCGGCCAAGCAAACGCCGTCGCCACAGCAATCGCGGTCAACCCGCATTCCAGAATCAGCAGCGAGGGATTTTTGGCGTTGGCGGCGGGAAGCAGCATCCGGGTTCAATTCCGTCTCCTTGCCAGTGTATGCGCGGCTGAATCCGCCTCCGGTGTCGTGTTCCATCTTGGTTAACAGCCTCGGACGCGAACGAACAAGCAAGACGGAGATCGAGCGCCGCTGCGCCGCATGGCGCGCCGGCAGGCTGGTGATCGGATCTCCTATCCACCGCGCTGAATTCATCGCGGGCCGGCAGCTTTGGCCGAAGACTCTCATAACGGCCTGCGCACTGGCTCTTTCCCAGTCTGCAAAGCTCTATTGATCTTGCCGCATCTGGGGCACGGCTTAATGCCCTCCCCCATCACCGCCATCAGAACCAGAACCTTGCGCCTGACTGCCGGACAGCGAGGTGCTTACGTTGGTGAAGATGTTGCTGATTCCCTGAGCGATGGATCCAACTCCGCTGATGACAGCCAACGCAATCAGGGTGATCAGCAAGGCGTATTCGACCAGATCCTGACCACTCTCGCAGTTCTTGAAGGCCCGGAACTTCCGAAACGAGATGGGAAGCCAGCTGCTCATCGTTTGTGCTCCCAGTGGCAAATAGCCCGGTCCCACCGGGATGACCTATTTGCTGCACCCGGCATGCCACTTCAGTAATCATCTCTATAGTATTTAGTATCAATCAGTTGAAGTGAAAAGCCGCAAAGGGCCGCACAGTCTTGCGTAAACGACTGTTTACAGGGCCAGCGCAGCATCCGGCTGGCCTCGCGGCCTCTGGCCGGAGAAACAATGCCAAACAACAAGCGAATAAGAAGCGACACTCCACGAAGGGGCTTGGCGGGATGCTGGAAACGGGGAACGTTCCGCGGAAAGATAGGAAGAACCCTGATGAAGGCTTAAAGACAACATCCTTCTGGGAGGTTGGAAGCGGCGCAGAAGGTGTACTGGTTCAAACCCTCGCGCGGGCAGAGTGCTTCCGCAACCGGTACTGAGGATGGATTCCAAAAACGAAGGGAGAGAGCGAGCCGGCTAAAAGGGGCAGCGCATCTCTCCCGCGCGGGTACAAAACCTTGAAAGTTCGTTCCCCCCGGCTGATTTTCCGGGGCATGAATGATCCTGAATCCTAGCCGGCGGCCTTTGGTTTCCGGCCGACAGCCATGGCGGATACGAGCGGGGGAGAACCGCAGCACAGTTGGAGCCCGATGCTGCCTGTTTTGCGCCTCTGCGGGGCCGTGCGATCCGTCGCTGCTTTGAATGAGCGTTCCAAACGTTGCGGTTGACCCTTGCGAGAGAGACCGTGCCCGGGGTTTAGCCGGCACGCATCTCTCTGCCCAAGGAGCTGAGGTACTGGGAGCGTCTTTCTTTCAAAGTACCGCTAGAGAATTACGCGAGCGAGGTGCTGACCTTGGTAAACACGCCAGAGATGGCGCCGGATACGCTGCTAATGCCGGCGATACAAGCCAAGGCAATCAGGGTCACGAGCAGTGCATACTCAACCAGATCCTGGCCTTCCTCTCCGTTCATCAGGCTCTGGATTTTCACATACAGGTTCAGAAGCAGGTTATTCATCAGTGTTGTCTCCGTTGGTTGAATTTTCCCAGCCTCAGCCGGGGCATCCTCAAGAATGCATCTGGCGTGCCATTCGGTCGCCATTTTTGTGCGTTTCAGAATCAATAACTTACGAGGATCAACTCCCGAGCCTGCAGCGGGCGCTGTATACACCTGTTTACAACCCTCGCCGCGCCGAGCTACGTCGTATACAGGATAGATAGCATGAAGCAGATAACTTCAGAACGAGGAAATGGGCCGGGAGCATCCGCGAAGGCACCCCACACCGGCGCAAGCCGCAAGTACAATTGCCACCATGGCTGGCAGCGTGGATCGTTCCCTGGTTCGGCCGCCCTACGATCTTGCCGATCTATTGATCGCGGTTGTGGCCGGGCTGGCACTTGCGGTCACCGCCATTTTTTTGTGTGCCGTGCCCTTGGCGGGCCACATGGCTGCATCGCGGGATTTTGTCTGCTATTGGGCTACTGGTCAGCGGCTGGTTCATCATGCCAACCCCTATGACCGCCCCGCGATGACGCGCATGGAGCATGCGGCCGGGCTGAAGGTAAAGGGCGTGTTGCTGATGCGCAACCCGCCCTGGGCGCTGCCGCTTGCTTATCCCCTCGGGTTTGTCGGCCTACGTGTCGCGTCCGGCCTCTGGTCACTGATCTTGCTCGGCTGCCTGCTGGTTTCAGTGCGCCTGCTGCGGCAGATGCATGGCTCTCCCGCAAATTACCTGCACTGGCTCGCATTGGCGTTCACACCCGCGTTGATCTGCCTCATCATGGGCCAGACCTCGCTATTCGCTCTCCTTGGGCTCGTGTTGTTTTTGCGCTATCACCGGGACCGTCCCTTCGCGGCCGGAGCCGCACTGTGGCTTTGTCTATTGAAGCCGCACCTGTTTCTGCCCTTTGCCACGGCGCTGGCTGCCTGGATGGTGATGAAGCGGAGCTACAAGATTCTGGCCGGTGCGGCGGCTGCGTTGGCAGCCAGCAGCGCGGCTGCCTACCTGATCGAGCCGCGGGCGTGGTCTCTTTATCTGGCCATGATGCGCGCGCCCAACATCGAGCAGGAGTTTATTCCCTGCCTGAGCGATGCGCTGCGCTACTGGCTGCATCCGCAGGCCACCTGGATTCAGTTCCTTCCCGCGGCTCTGTGCTGCGTTTGGGCGCTGGTCTACTTCTGGTATCGCAGGCACGCCTGGGACTGGAACCGGCACGGGAGTTTGCTGATGCTCGTTTCCATCCTCGCGGCGCCGTATTGTTTTCTCTACGATCAAGGTCTCGTCATTCCCGCCCTCCTCGGCGGAGCCTACGCCACCCGCTCCCGGGCGCTGCTCGTGGCACTGGTAGCTGTCGTGATCGGCCTTGATATGGAGCTGCCCTGGGTGCGCATTACCTCCGGGTTCTATATGTGGACTGCGCCGGTGTGGCTGGGATGGTTTCTGCTGGCGCGGGCCACCGCAGGCAAAGGCGCTTTGGAGGTTTCGGGGGTGTAGTGCCCCTATCGAACGCCGCCGATGGCGGCGGGCTCGAACTCCAGCGTGTCCCCGCGCTGGGTCTGTGTGCTGCGAACGGAGCCCGAGGCCAGCTCGATAACAGAGTGGGCGGAAAAGCAGGCCGATAGCCGCCAGGGGCCTACGCCGCTGCGGACCTTCTTGACCCGGTTCTTGCGGTCCAGATAGACGAGGTCGATGGCGAAGCGCATAAAGAAGGTGTGAACCGACTCGCAGGGAACGATCCACAATCCTTCGCCTTGGGCAAGCCCGTCGCGTCCGAGCAGTCCTTTTTGACGCGCCTGGGCGGAGTTCGCCACCTCAAGGCGCGTGGCCAGCAATGTGCCGCGCGTGCGATTGAAGGCGCGCAGACACTGTGGCGCGGCCGGGGGGGGGGCAGCGCGCTCCCGCAACAGCTTGCTAATCGATCGCAGGGGGTTCATGCGCATTTCTCAGGTTGGCTCGCCGGGCCGTACGTGTGCCTGAATGTTACGGGCCAGTAGACCCGCCGACGCCTGAACCGGACATCCCGGCGCCCGTTCCAGTCCCCGCTCCACTTCCCATTCCATAGCCGCTAGTGACGGCTAACGGCTTCTCCGGCTTCATACTCTCAATGAGCTTCTCCACGGGAATAGTGGGCGGAGGTGGGGCCGGCGTGTTCGCCGCCGACTTGGCGTCCGGATTGTGCATGGAGGTGTGGGAGTTGGGCGGCAAAAACGGAACCGGATAATTCAACCGCGGCCCTGGCTGGCCCGCCGGAATGGGCGCCACGATCTCCGGCGTCACGATCACCACCAACTCGGTTTTGTTCTTGGTCCGGACCATCGACTGGAAGAGCTTACCCAAAATCGGAATGTCGCCGATAAAGGGGATCTTCTCGAAGGTTTGAGACTCCTCATTGTTGAGCAGGCCGCCGATGACAAAGCTCTGACGGTTGCGCAGCTCCACCTCCGTATTGACTGACCGCTCGGTGATGCCGGGCACCACGAACCCCGAGATGTCGACTTCATTGGTATAGTCCAGAGCGCTAACCTGGGGAGCAACCTGAAGGCGGATCGTTCCCTGAGGAGTGACGGTGGGAATAAAGTTCAACAAGATGCCGTATTGCTTGAACTCGATGGTCACCGCCGTCTGGCCGCCGACCGCGGTTCCCTGCACGACCGGATAGGGGTACTCGCCGCCAGCCAGGAAACTGGCCTCTTTGCCGTCTGCAGCCAGCAAGTTGGGCTCGGCGAGGACCTGCACCACCCCTTTTTGTTCGAGCGCCTGGATCGTCGCACCCGCATTCAGGCCGGGGAAGAAGGCCATGATGTTCAGCGCGTTGGACATCGAAGCTTCGCCACCTGGGGATATAACCCCACCCGAAGACGATGTTCCCGTACCCGGTGATGTAACAAAAGGCGGGCTGTATTGTCCGGTGGAGACGCCACCTAGGGCGTTGCCCAGCCCCAGATTGAACAAATTGATGCCGAGCTGCGTTTCCAGACTCAGATCCACACTGCAAAAGCGCACTTTGAGCAGGATCTGGGGCTCTGTGTCGGGCACAACCACGTTGAGCAGGTTCACTACCTTACCCGCCGTGGAGGCAATTTCAACCGCACGCTGGGAACTGATTAGATCCTTCACCGTGCCGCGCAAGAATACCATGCCGTTGGCATAACTCACCCCGACTGGCTGGCCCGGCAGAGCCAATTGGAGTTCGCGGCGGACTGATTCGATATGTTGGTACATGCCCCCGCTGGGCCGCACCGTCACGTCGTAAAATTGGCGGGCGCCGTGGATCTCCCAGATAATCAGGCTGGTTTGTCCTGCGGCCTTGCCGTCCACCATGATCTCTGTGGGGCTGACCGCCGTGGCTTCAGCTATTCCACCCGTGCCCACGGCCACGCGCGAGATGGGCTGCGCGGTATCAATCAGCACCGTCTTGCCCGTTGTGATATCAAGTTCATTGGTGGAGTCCTGGAACATTGCCCCTGCAGATGGCGAGGACGACGCGGCCTGTGCCCGAGAAACCCGGCCCATGGAGGGGCTCAGCCACAACGCCCCGCAACATGCAATGGTAAGTCCGGCCTTTGGTCTCATTGCTGCCTCCCAGCAGTGGGAAATCTCGCCTCGGTGGCGCTCGCGCCGTTGATCACCTCCACCGAATAGACCGAGGATGCAGTCCTGTACGCGGGTCTTGCACGCCTACGAACGGGGTTGCGTGTCTGTCCCGTAAACAGGTCGCTCATCGCTGTAGTGGGAACCGGCACGATCTTCGTGTCCAGGGGGTTGCGCAGCACCAGTTGGATCTTCAATTGATTGCTGGCCAGGCTCAGCATTTGCGCCTGTTGGGGCGTAACAAGCAGGTTCACAACTTGTACTTGATGAGGTTTGCCCTGGGCATCCCGTTGAATATCTGTGCCGGCGGAGAGGACTTCAATGTTCTGCAGAATGGTCTTGGTGACCGTGCCTTCGGAAGGCGGTGCGCCGGGGGGATTGCCCGAAGCCAGGACATCCACGCGCATCCCGGGAGTCGCAAATCCAGCCAGCCCGACAACCTCATCCACCCGCACCGCGCAAGCTCTCTTGCCTCTGGGAATCGTAGCCGCCAATCCGCCGCCGGAACCGGCAGTGGCAAGCCAGTTCTGGAGGATCGGCTCACCTTGATACAGTTCCGTCATCACTCCACGGCCCATGGCGTCCTTGGGCTTCAAGATCGCGCCCTGCGGCAGCGGGCCGGCAATCGCCACGCTGGTAAGGTCTGCCGCCGTGAGCACGGTTCCGATCTTGATGTCCGTCGCCGCCGCCACTACGCGCGTGACCGCCGGCGCCGGCTGCGCGGCCACCATGTTCCGGCCCACGACGCGATAGACAAGAAACGCACATATGCCCGCGATGGCAGATGCAATCAAGAGAATCGTAAGCAGTCTGCGATTCATTTCTCCACCTGCCGCCCCTCCTAGCCGGCAGGCTCCCCCTTTCTGTTCTGTCTTGCAGTGGCAGCGGCCAGTAAGAGGCCGACGCCGACCGCCGGCCTCTGGCGGAAAGGGCGCCGGCCTTTACAAGCAGAAGAGGTGCAACGCGGTTTTAGTGTATGGCCTGGAAGCGTGGCGCGCGCCGCTTGAATCCTGGCTGCGCGTACGTGAGGTATCAAAAGAGCTATGAGGCAAAGCCCCGCCATGCGCGATCCTGGTAGAAGTTAAAATGGATTTCTGGCGATGGGCGCAACGGCCTACGCGAGCGTTGTCCCTGACCATGAACGGCGGCGTTGCAGCCGGCCTTTTCAGCAGAGATCCGGCGGCACGAGCGCATTTCCCGAATCTGCGAGAGCAAAGGCCATCACTGCCGTGTAGGTTTTCGCCCGCCCCTGAGGATAAATCGGGCCGGGCCGGCGGGAGGGATTGTATCCGTTCATGAGCACTTCCCCCACAGTAACGCTCTTTACCGAACCCGCCGATTTGCGTCAGCCTCCCACCACCTTTGTGGCTTCGATCCTGATTCATGCCGCTGTGATTGCCATTACCTGCTTCGGGGTGCTGTACACGCCGCGGATTGACACCCAGGCCGCCGCCCAACGGTTGATGGTGCGCCGTCTGGACCTGAACATGGCACAGGAGCAGGCGCCGCGCTCCGCACGCGGCGCGATTTACTATCCGGGGCCACGTCTGAGCAGCCGCCCGGCCCATTCGGCCCGCGTGGCGCAGGGCGGCAGGCCGGCGCCACACGCGCAGGCGCTGCCGTTGATGGCGAACGCCAAGCCCAGCCCGCAAACCTTGCTGCAACCCGATCTGCTCACTCACGTCACTCTCACCGAGAAGATTCCATTGCCGGAAGTGATGATCTGGACGCCGCGCACCATGCCGGTGAAAAACATCGTCGCGCCGCTGCCCTCGCCACCCACCGTGGCCGAGGTCAAGCCTTCGCTCCACGCGCCTAATCAGGAACTGAACCTGTCCGATGTAGATCTGGCCGCCAGCGAGCAGCCCGCATTGGACCAAATGATTCTGCCCGCAACCACTTCGCCGGTCGTGATTGAGGGGCCGCAGTTGGCGCCGATGGCGCCTACCACGGTTTCGCAGGTCTCCGAGAGGCCCACGCCGACCGCTCTGCTGTCGCTGTCCGATATTCACATGCCGGCCGGAACTGTAATTCTGCCACCCGTGAACGAAACCTCGGCCGCGAACTCGAAGGGAGAGCTGAGGCCCGGAAAGGCTGCCGGTTCCGCGCAGACTCGAAACGGCAACTCGGCCGCTGGCGGCCATGCAAAAGGCGCGGAAGAAAGCGTCTCCGCAGCGACTCCCGCGCCACAGGTTGTCGTGGCCGCGCGCAATCCCGAAGGCGCTGCCTCGGCATCCAACGCGGTCACCCTCGCAGGCTCGGGCCAGGGAGGCCAGGGCACCGAGACCGACATTACGCTGCCCAAAAGCGGCCAGTTCGGCGCGGTGGTGGTTGGCGACTCGCTCCAGGACGAGTTTCCGGAGATGGCCGGCGTATGGAGTGGCAGGATGGCCTATACCGTCTACCTTCACGTGGGTTTGGACAGAAGCTGGATACTCCAATACGCGCTGCCGCGCACCGCCGACGCCAACCTTGGTGGCAACATCACGCATCTTGAGGCGCCCTGGCCGTATAACATCGTGCGGCCGAACCTCGCGCCCGGATCCATTGACGCGGACGCGCTGATGATCCATGGCTTCGTCAACCGCGAGGGCCGCTTCGACAAGCTCCGCATCGTCTTTCCCCAGGCTTTTCCCCAGGCGCAATTCGTAATTGACGCCCTCGATCGCTGGCAATTCCGCCCCGCCAGCGAGAACGGCCAGATTGCCAGGGTGGAAGTGCTGCTTATCATCCCCGAAGAACTCAATTAGGAGGCACACGCCCGCGGCGCCGAAGCCGGAATGGCAGCGAATGGAAAAGCACGAAGAGGCGGAGGATCTCACTGTAGAATTACCCCTTCGGACGTGGCGCTCATCGACAATGCGGAAAGGCCCTGAAGGTCGAATAGCTTAAGAAAATTGAAGGCGTAGGTAACGGTCACTTTAACCAGGCAACCTTGACTGTTGACGGGTGAACAAGTGTCGCCATCGGGCGTCGTGCCCGGCCAGAGGTACGAACTCGTCATATCCACCTTTACACTGCTTGCGCTAATCCCCGCGGTTGCCAAACTTTGCACATAGTTCTGGATGTCGGTGGCGGAGGCGGTGCAGTTGTATGCCATGGTGAAGTTCGGAGGCGCCGAGGTCGAGCAGTTTACGGCTTCATTTTTGCTCCAGGTGTAGCCGCGCACAACGGCAAAGCGAACGCCCTGCTGCGCGCCGTAACTGACAAAGTGGTAGGCATACATGGCTAACGAAAAACCTATGACGCCGATCACGAGCGCCATCAGCACCAGTGAAGTTATAGCGAACTCCACTAGTTCATCGCCGTGTTCCTCCCGCGCCAGGCGCGACAATTTACGCATGTAGCTTCTAGTTCCCATCAATTGCGCCTTTTCAACCTTCCGCTCCTTAGCGGAAATCATTGGCCCCCGCACTCCAACAGGACGTCCACTTTTGCGCTAGCTGCCGGCACTGCGCATGGATGCCGTACTGGAAAACGTCATCGAGGAGGGAATCCCCGGCCACGGCAAGATCGGCGTATAGGTGCCGGTCACCGTGACGGTGACGACGTATACCCAATTGAGGCCGTCGGTACACGACGGCGGCGCAGTCAAGCAAGCACTGCCGGAAATCGAGTTGCTGCCATCTGCGCATTCGCAAACGAAGGTAGGAGTTCCTGCCGATACGCCCGGCACATCCGGCGCGGCGTTCAGGGCCACGGTCGTCATGCCCGTGGTATCGGTCGGATCCCGGGACCCGTACACTGCCCCAGCGCGCGCGGCGCCATTAATCTCAATCTCCAGATAACAGGCCCGTCCAAAATCGACAGCGGCCAGCAGCAGCAGCAGGAACAAGGGCAACAGCAAGGCCACCTCCACCAGGCTGGCCCCGTGTTCGTCGCGCGACAAATGGCAGTGGATTGGTGTCTTCATAAGCTACTCCGCGAGCGCAAAGGATCCCAAGGTCGAACTACCCGCACCGAGGTATGACCCAGAACCGTTAATCACCAAGTGATCACCAGAATCGACCATGAGGCTGTTCACATCGATGCCTGTTGCGACCGCACTGGAGTTGAGGACCACTTGTGACCCGCTGTTGAGCGTGAGCGATTGATTGGGAAGATAGATGGTCCCTTGAAAGTAGGACTGCGAACCGGAATCGATCGTCATATCCTGGCCGTTCGGTCCCTCCCAAAGCAGCATGTTCGCTATGTTGCCGTTCGACGTGTTCCCTGCAGAGGGGGCCGTAAGTTGGACATTGCTGCCGCTGTTCGCCTGAAGACTACCGCCGGAAAAATAGAGTGTTACGCCCAAACCTCCGGTGCATGCGGTGCACTCAAGATTGGCGCCATCACCGACATTGATGCTGCCGCCCATGTAGTAAAGACCCGGGCTGAGATTCGCGGTGACGTCCGAGTTGAGGTTGAAGCCGATTGGATAGTAGCCCGGCTGCAAGGTTTGCCCATTGGTAGGCGTTTGCGTATTCGTTGAAGAAGTCGCCGGCTGGCTTGGCGCGGCAAGACCAGCAAGCGGGTCGCTCTGCGCGGCATTGGTGTGCGTAGGCTGGGTCTGCCCACCCCCTAAGGTCCATTTACAACTATTGCCGGCGCAATTGTTGGGGCTCCACGAGCCGTAATAAAGAAACGCGGAGGCGGTCACCTTGGCGCCGCTGTTGGTACCAAGACTTCCACCGTCGTAAATCCCGCAACTGGTTAAGCTGAGGCTTCCGCCGGAGTTGATGGTGAGGGATTGCGTGTGAATGCAATTCCCTCCGCCATTACTGAGATAATATGCCTCGCCCGCTTCCGCGCGGGCCACCAGGTTGAAGGTCGGAACACCAACAATCGAGCCAAAGAACGTGCTCTGCGGCTCGGTGAGCACCACCTCGGCCATATAGGCGTCGCCGTGGTTGGGATCGCTCGATCCCAGCACGCAGGGACCAACGTTGATAATCATGGCCAATCCCGTCGAACTGGGAACTGTGCATTTCGAGCTCGGCGTGACCGTTGCGGTAGTGATGCCGTCCTCGATCAAAGCCTTCTCGGCCGCGGTCTTCATGTTGGAGCAAACCGTACCACCGGTGCTGCTGCAGTTGCTGATTTCCAGTCCTGCCGCGATCGCCGCCGAATCAGCAGCGGTCTGCAACTGGGCTTGTTTGTAACGAACGAAGCCAACGTCAACCGCCAGAGCGACCATGCCCGTAAGCAGTGCCAGACACAGGGCGCCGAGTACGAGCGCTTGGCCGCGTTCGTCACCGGCAATTCGCAACGCAAGGTTCGCATTCTTCACCCTCTCACCTCCAGGCACCTCAAAGCCTGCAACGATCCCGGAGCCCAAAGCTTCGTACAGTGCAATCTTCACTTCGCCCTTTTCAACTGGCGCAGGAATCGATCCAAGGCCTTCCTATCCGCTCCGTCGGCCTGGGGATTGTAGCCGTTCCTCAGTTCCTGCGCACTGGGAAGCACAAACTGCAGGCCCACGCCATCGTTGCCCCAGCGCACGGCGCGCGACTTCACCGCGATGGACAGCTCCGCGGTCTCGTCCGCCGCATCGGATCGCTGCAGGGTCATCAAAATCAGGGTTCCCGGATACCATCGCTCCTCGGTGAGGACGTATAACCCTGAGGAGCTGATGTCGCGGATGCTGTGCGCCTTGGGAGGGGCACCGTTCCAGTAGTAGGCGGCCAGCCCCGTGCCCGCCTCGCGCGGCGCTTGGCGGGGATCCGGCGACCACCATCGCTCCAACCAGTTGCGTGGCGACCGTACTTGCCTGGCCCCCGGTTCCGCCAATTCCATCTCGTGCATCGGGACCGGTTTGGCCTGCTCCGCCTGACTACGGGCTCCGATCTCCGCCAAGCCCGGCCCACCACCCCAGAGCGGCACTTCGCGGAGCAGGACCGCGCTTTCGACGACCGTCTCGGCTTGGCGGGAAGACGGGGCGCCACTGGAAGCGGAGCCGCCGCTGACCACGTCTGCCATCCGTTCCAGCCGCTGCTCCATCTCCTCGGCCACGCAGAGAAGCAACTGATCGCCGGCCTGCGTTTGCGACGAATAGATGGAGTGCACGGGCAGCGCCAGAACGCTGGCGGCAGCCGGGCTGAAGGGACTGCGGCGGAAGGTCGGATAGGATTCCACGGTCTCGATGACGCGACAATCCCCATCCAGGTAGATCAGATCCATGGGCATGTCCAGGCGCTCGCTGGGCAGACCACGAAAAGGCGCCAACCACAGCCCCTCGCCGGACTTCAGCGTGAGGGCTGCCAGCAAATCCATAAGCGCGGCGTAGGGAAGATTCGCAGCCGTGACCTCGAGGCCCAGGAAGCACTCCCGCGTCAAGTTATACGCGCAATGCGTACGCGATTCCACGGTTCCTCCGGCGCGCGGCGTGTGTCTGACCGTCATCCGGCCATCGAGAGTTCCTAGGGCCCTTTCCATCTCTTCCTCTCCCGCAATCAGCATGTCAATCGGTTCCTTGTTGTTTTGTGTCTCAATCCTGAGGAGAAAGGCACACAGCTCTCCTGTCCCACTCCGCAAGGCCTCCGCTTCGGACACCGCCTCAGCGGAGTGGTCACTGCCAGCAGGATGTTTTGTCCTTTCCGGCGGCGCCACTTTCCCAACCCGCCGGAGCCAAGGAGTAATTTTGTCTATTTCACGCGCGTACGGCGGCGCTGGATGATGATCGCCAGCACAATGACACACAAAACCGCCGCGACAACCCGGACAATCGTGTTACTAGGCATTGCACCTCCCCTTCAGGCAAAATTTTCTTACACCGGCTATAAACCCGCTCCGGACCCGCCGCCCAATGGAACCGGGGCGTCAAACTCTTCGCTTCTGAGCCGTCCCGCGGATTCTCCGCCCCCCGGCAGGAGCCGAAAACATCTTCGCGTCCGCCGCTACCTGACCCGCATGCGGCGGCGCTGAATCAAAAATCCCAAAACAGCGACGGATAAAATTGCGGCTGCAACTCGGACCATCGCGACGCTGTCCATGTAGGCGCTTCTCCTTCTTCTCACTTCAAAAGCTTCTGGAACGACTCCATCATCAAAATCACCGCCGGGCCCAGCGTTACCACGAACAACGCGGGAAAGATGAAAAACACCAGCGGAAAGACCAGCTTGACCGAGGTCTTGGACGCCAGCTCCTCGATGGCCTGCACCCGCTGCATGCGCAGGGTATCGGCATGGACGCGTAAAGACCTTGCGACGCTGGTGCCGAGCTGTTCCGACTGCACGAGCACGGAAACCAGATTGCGCAGGGTCTCCACGCCGGTACGATCGGCCATGTTCTTCCAGGCGTCGGCGCGCGGACGGCCGGCGCGCTGCTCCAGCACCACCAACTCCAACTCATCACAGAGGTCGGGATGAGCCTTGCTGAGCTCTTCGGAGGTTCGCGCCGTTGCCTGGTCGAGGCTCAGCCCAGCCTCCACGCAAATAACGAGCAGATCGAGGACATCAGGCAGACCCCGCGAAATCCGCTTCTGCCGCTTCTTAATCTGTTTGCCCAGCCAGAAATCCGGGATCAGGAATCCCAGGCCGAGAGCCAGGACGTAGATAAGGAACGGGCTCAGGTTGGCCACCTTGGTCACCAGCACCACCAGGCAGAACAGAACCGGCATCATCACCTTGAATCCGTAGAAGATTTTGACCGCGGACTCATTGCGGTAGCCGGCGTGCGTAAGGCGCTGCGAAACCACGGAGACTTCCGCCTGACTCTTGGGCAGCACCTGCTCCATGTGCTGCACGATTCCGGCCAGAGAGGAGCTGGTATCGCGGATCACGCCGGTCAGCGTGCGCGGCTGCTTGGGCCGTGGATTGATCACCTCGGCAATGCGCTGCAGGGCCGCTTCGCGGTAGAAAAGCAGGAGCGTGCCGCTGACGATCAGCACAAAGATGATGAAAAATGCGAATGCCGCCCAACCCATACGCCGTCCTCAAATATCCAGATTGACGATGTTGCGAATGACCAATCCCCCGATCAGGGTCATGCCGCCCGCCGCCCACATCAACTTGATGCCAATAGCGCGATGCCAGAGAATGCTGGTCATCTTCGGATTCAAAAAATAAAGCGCCGTGCCCAGCACCACGGGCAGCAAGCTAAGAACCCAACCTGTCATCCGGCCCTGTGCGGTGTGCACCTTGACTTGCCGCTTCAACCGGAAACGCTCTCGAATCACGTGCGCCGTCTTGTCCAACACCTCGGCCAGATTTCCCCCGCTCTCTTTTTGGATCAGGATGGCAGTGGCCGTAATCTTCAGGTCCTGAAGGGGCACGCGGTGAATCATGTTTTCAAGCGCAGCCTTCAGTTCCAGACCGTAGTTTTGCTCGTCGAAGCACAGCTTGAATTCCGCGCCCACCGGGTCAGGACTCTCCCTGGACACCAGGCCCATGGCAGCGATCAGGCTGTGGCCGGCGCGGAGTGCGCTCACCATCAAGTCCAGCGCCTCAGGCAACTGCTCCTCAAACTTCCCGAAGCGCTTCTTACGCTTCATAAGCACCCAGGTACAGGGAGCGGCGCCGGCCACGATTCCGACGGCAAGCGCCGGCAGGACGATGTGGAAGTACTGGTGGACGGCGAAGCTTGGGACGGCAAAGCACACCGCTGTGATCAGCAGCAACTTACCCGCGCTCCACTCCAGTTTGGCTTGGCTGAGCAGATTGTGCAGGTAGGGCGTCAGTTCAAATTTCAAGAGCTTCTGGTTGAGCCAGGGAATGCTGCTCAGGCGCGCATCCTTGCGCAGATTAACAATCTGTTCCCGCACCTCCCGGCTTTCCGTGGCGAGGGCCGAGTCCAGCGAGGCCAGGGCGCGCTTGTTCGTCCGGGAGGGGCTGGCGGCAACCATCACCAAGGCCGCCACCAGAAACGCGCCAACAAATACCAAACCCACGACGAGCTCCATCTCTATCTGTTCCCTCCTTTCTGCTCAGGCCACGAGCGTCTCGCGTTCGAACAGCGCGGGCGGCATCACCATGCCCGCTACGCGCAGCCGTTCCAGGAAGCGAGGACGAATACCGGTAGGCCGAAACACGCCCACCACTTTGCCGTCGGGACCGATCCCTTTCCTGTTGAAGGCGAATATCTCCTGCATACTGATCACGTTCTCTTCCATGCCCGTAATCTCGGCGATACTGGTGATCTTACGCGTGCCGTCGCTGAGGCGGTTGGCCTGCACGATGATTGTGAGCGCCGAAGAGATCTGCTGGCGAACGGATCGCTCGGGCAGATTCATGTTCGTCATGGCCACCATGGATTCCAGACGGGTGAGCGCGTCGCGGGGCGTGTTGGCGTGGATCGTGGTCATCGAGCCCTCGTGGCCAGTGTTCATGGCCTGGAGCATGTCGAAAGCCTCCTCGCCGCGCACCTCGCCGATGATAATTCGGTCGGGGCGCATACGCAGGGCATTGATGAGCAGTTGCCGCTGCCGGATCGCGCCCTGACCCTCGACATTCGGCGGCCGCGTCTCCAGGCGCACGATGTTCTCCTGCGCCAGCCTCAGTTCGGCGGCGTCCTCAATCGTAACCAGCCGCTCGTTGTTGGGAATGTACTGGGACAGGATATTAAGGAAAGTGGTCTTGCCGGCGCCCGTGCCTCCCGAAACCAGGATGCTGATGCGCGCCTTGACCGCCGCCGTCAGCACTTCCATCATCTCCGCCGAGATACTCTTCAACTGCACGAGTTGGTTGGCCGCCAGGGGCCCAGTTCCGAAGCGCCGGATCGACAACGATGGTCCATCCAGCGCCAATGGTGGAATCACCGCGTTGACGCGCGAGCCGTCGGGAAGCCTGGCGTCCACCATGGGCGACGACTCGTCCACCCGCCGCCCCACTCGGGAGACGATGCGATCAATAATCTGCATCAGGTGGCGGTCGTCGCGAAAGCTGGTGTTCACCTTCTGCAGCAACCCGCCCTTCTCTACAAACACATGATCTTTGTCGTTAACTAGAATGTCGGAGATTTTGGGGTCGCGCAGTAGCGGTTCCAGTGGACCCAGGCCAAAGACCTCGTCCAGCAGATCGGCCTGAATCTTTTCCTGCTCGTCGAAGTTCAAGGGCACGCGCTGCTCAGCCAGGATCTCCTTGACGAGCCCCGTAACCGCTTGTCGGGCCTGGCTGGAATTGACGCGTGACAACTTCTCCAGATCCAGCTTCGAGATCAGTCTACGGTGTATCTCCGCTTTGTACTTCTCTATGCTCAGCAGTTCCACTTCGTCCCTTCCATCTTTAAAATTGAAATCTCCGTTTCAGACAAGATCGGCCGTCGGCTCTCACCCAAACAGGCTGAAGCCTTTTTTCTTGATCTGCACTTCGGGCTTGCCCGCCGTGGCGGACTTGCAGGTCACCGAGCGCGCCATCTGCCGGATGAGGCGCGCGATGGCTGAATCGGAAAGCGCCAGCGGCGTGGCATTGGCCTGCATCTTGCGCACCGCGGGATAATCATTAGGAATCTTCCACTGTGCCGGCCTCGTCAGCGCCTTGGTGATATGCCCTTCGGTAATGCCCAGGGCCTGCGACTCATAGCGATTGAGCACGATCTCCAGCTTCGGCCCGCCCGCCGAGAAAAACTGGGAGATGACCCGGTTAGAATTGCGCAGTTCGGGGATGCCCGCCTGCGTCACCAGGTAGATCGACGATGCCTCCTTGAATAACGTCGATTCAGACCAATCGACCCGCGCGCCCATATCCACCACCACGTATTCAAACTCCTGACGAGCCACGGTCAGCAGGCGATCGATGGCCCGGCTGTCAGCCTCAAAGGGCACAAACTTGCCCGGCGCAGCCAGCACGGAAAGTCCCGAGGTGTGTTTGACAAGCAATTGGGAAAGAAACTGGCCGTCCAGCCGGCCGTTGGCTTTGAGGGCATCGATGGTGGAGAACTCCGGGACGATGCCCAGGTTCAACGCCGCATCGCCCAATGGCAGATCGAGATCGATCAGCAGCGTGCTCTGGCCGGACTCCTGGGCCAGCGCCACTGCGAAATTGGTGGCCACGGTGGTGACGCCCGCACCGCCCTTCGGACCCAGGAAGGCCAGCAGCTGGCCGGATGCTTTCTTCGTGCTCTTGGTGAGGGGACGCCGCGCGGCAGCGCGCACCAGAGCCTCGGCCACAACCTCGCGCTCAAAAGGCAGGGTCAAAAACTCCCGCGCCCCAGCGCGCATGCAACGCACAAGAAGCTCCGGATCAGCGGAGTCCGAATAGATCATCACCGTGAGCAACCCGTTGGTACAGAGGCTCTCTACCAGTTCCAACGCGTACTCGGGATCGCTGTCCAGATCAATGATGACCACGTCGTAATGCTGCTCCAGCATCCTGGGCACATCGTCCAATCCCGGAGGGTACGAGGTAAATTCTCGCACATCGTTGCCCGCGCACACGGCCAGGGCCGAAACCGCCGCCGTGCGCCGCTGATCGTTGGGGCCGATCACCGCAATTGACAGCGCACCAGCACCGATCAAATCAGGGCAGGGGTTAACCAAATAGGGAGATGGATTGGGGGCTGCATCCTCACTCTTAGTCGCGGTCTGCCCGCCCTCCACCTGCATCGAGAATTCATATTCGTAATTAGCCTTTAGGCTCGACATCCCGTTATCTCCGTGCCTCAACGTGCAAAGAATGAAATCAGAGTTCCGATGGCGATAGCCGGCGCATAGGGCAACTTGCGTCGTAGTGGATTGCTGAGAGTTAATCCTGCACGCCTCTTTCCACTGAAGATCAGATCGGCCGTGCCCGTAAACAGATCCTTCAGAAATCCGCCCCAAGTCGCCCAAGCCAGAACCATCACCCCACCCGCCAGTCCGGTCAGCACCAGCGCGATGAACAACTGGCCGGGACCGATCCAGGCGCCAATCGCGGCGCACAGCTTAACATCCCCAGCGCCCATGCCTCCCATCAGAAAAAGAAGCCCAAAGAGCAACAAC
>JAKABE010000015.1 GCA_021801945.1 Acidobacteriota bacterium | reverse complement strand
TGCGCAGAGTGAATGGGAAAAATTGCTGAGCTGGCGTTGAGTCTGCAATGAGTGGCACGGAAAACAGCACGGAAGGCTTGTAAATCTATGATTTATTGGCTCCTCAGGTAGGACTCGTTCCCTTCCTCAGCTTCCTAACCTATTGAAAAAACGTAAGTTATTGAAAACATGCACCGAAAGATTTCGCATATTTCGCAGGATTAGCCTGTTTCATATTTTCTTGGGACAGATTTTAGGACAGAAGATTCTTGAAGCCGTGGCGTGCTTGACCGCGCATTTCCTCTCCGGACGGATGAACAGGATGCCGATATTTGACCGGTCGCAATCGGTCGGTCAAGAGGGGATCACCACACGGTTACTGTTCATGCGGGTTTCACGCACGTTCACTGCCTTTTTTGTGTGCCTGAGTGACAACACGGCCAGAGATGACCCGACCCGGGCAGAGATGGCAGGGTTACGAGACAAACAACGACACAAGCAGGGGTGCGCCGCGGGCTCGGCACTGCCCAGTGCCTCCCGCACCATCCGCCGGTGCACGCCCAACTTCTCTGACGACCGGCCCGACCAAATCCGAGGAAAGCCGACTAGCACGCTTATGCAGGAGCCTCTCCGCATCTCCTAGTGGCCTGTCGCAGTGAATTCGTTACTACGGATGCGCCGTTTTGGGTCTGAGTACTTCCACTGGATCGGTTTAGCGTTTGCCGAGTAAGCCCGGATGTAACGTTTGATCTTGCGCGCCATGTAGGGCACAGAGGTGAACACGCCGCGGGCAATTAGGTCGCGCTCGATTTTGCCGAACCAAAGTTCCACCTGGTTGAGCCAGGAAGAGTATGTGGGGGTGAAGTGGAACTGGACCCGAGGATTGTTCTCGAGGAATTCGTGGACCAGCCTCGTCTTGTGCGCGGAGAGGTTATCGAGAATGATGTGAATCTGCCGCCTGGCCGGGCAGCGGGCTACAAGCTCTTCCAGGAAAGCCACGAAGTCCTGGCTGGTATGGCGGGCGGTGGTCTTGCCGAGGACGCGTCCGGTGGCAGTTTCCAGAGCCGCATAGAGAGAAAGCGTTCCGTGCCGGTAGTACTCGAAGCCATGGCGCTCAATTCGACCGGGCGAGAGCGGCAAGACAGGATCGAGCCGATCCAGCGCCTGAATGGCGGTCTTTTCATCAATGCAGAACACCGCTGCATGCTCGGGCGGATTCAGATACAAGCCAATGATATCGGCAGCCTTGGTCTCAAAGTCGGGATCATTGCTGGCCATGTAGCGCTCAAGCCGGTGCGGCTTCAGACCAGCCTCTTGCCAGACGCGGTGCACGGCATCCTTGGTGACGTTCAGAGCCGCGGCCAGTTTGCGGCAACTCCAGTGTGTCGATCCATCCGCTGGCGGTTTGCGCGTCGCGGCCAGAATCCGCGCCCGCAACCTGGCAGTGAGCACGGAGGGCTTTTGACCGGGGTGAGCCGTATCCAACCCGTCCAGCCCGTGCGCCACAAAGCGCCGCTTCCAGCGGCTGATCGTCGGGGCTGTGGTTCTCAGCCGTTGCTTGATGGAGCTGTAGGAGGCGCCATCGGCCAGCATCAGAATCAGTCTGGCGCGGAACACATAGCCGGCAGGTAAAGAGCGCGACTGAGCGATCCGGCCAAGCTCAACCCGCTGTTGTTCGGAAAGTACCATGCAGTCGCTGATCACATAAGTTTAGACGCGATCAGAGCCAGTAACGGTTACTCGGCGACAGTCCACTAGCCGACTTCTCATTACGAATTTACACGGACTTATGGGGCGTTACTCCTACAATGGATACAATTTAAAGAGTCCTGTCCATGAAAAAGAGCGCGACGAGTTTGCGGCTGGCTGCAAGCGATTTGAGCAATCATCTTGCCTGTCGTCACCTCACGGTCCTGGATCTGGACGTGGCGACCGGGAGAAGGCCCGCGCCCGCTTGGAGTTCTCCGGATGCGCAGATCCTTCGGGAGCGAGGTATAGCTCACGAAAACGCCTATATCGAGCATCTGAGGGCGAGCGGATTAGCCGTCATCCGTGTTCAGGATCTTGGCGACGATGCGCAGGCCGTCGCTCAAACATTTCTGGCCATGCAAGCTGGTGTGGACATCATTGTCCAGGGCGCTTTCAGTGAAGCGAGCTGGTTCGGACGGGCTGATGTGTTGCGCAAGGTTGAGCGCGCAAGCAGGCTTGGGAACTGGTCCTACGAAGCCTACGACTGCAAACTCGCCCGTGAGACCAAGGCCACCACGATTCTCCAGTTGTCTCTCTATTCCCATCTGTTGGAAGCTGCCCAGGGAGTGCTTCCTGAATGTATGTATGTGGTGTCGCCCGGTGAGACTTTCGAACCTGAGAGATACCGGGTCCTCGATTACGCTGCCTACTACCGATATGTGAAGTCCCGCCTGCATAGGGCTGTCATCGCGGATAACGGCGGACCTAGAACTTATCCCGAACCGACGCCGCACTGTGAGGTTTGTCGATGGCGGCAGGAGTGTGACCGGGAACGGCGAAACGACGACCACTTGTCCCTTGTCGCAGGTATCAGTAGGCTGCAGCGCAAGCAGCTTGTCACGTGGGAAACAGACACCGTGGCAGCCCTCGCGAGGTATCCGATTCCCATTCCGTACCGTCCTGATCACGGCTCACGCGAAAGCTATGTCCGGGTCCGTGAGCAGGCACGCGTCCAGGTTGCAGGCCGAGAGTCGGGACGTCATGTGCATGAAGTGCTGCCGTTGACCGGAGAGCACGGACTCAATCTCCTACCTGAGCCTTCGCGCGGAGACATCTTCTTCGACCTGGAGGGAGATCCCTTTGTCGGACTAAGCGGTAGAGAGTACCTGTTCGGCGTGGTCCTGGCGGACGCGGATCCCACCAGATATGAATACCGGTGGGCATTGAATGCGGCTGACGAGAAGGACGCGTTTACCTGGTTCGTCGATTTGGTGATGGCGAGGTGGGCAGAGTACCCGTCCATGCATATTTACCATTTCCAGTCTTATGAGCCATCTGCATTGAAGCGCCTAATGGGCCGATATGGCGTCCGTGAAGATGAGATCGACCGGATGCTGAGGGCAAAGCTGTTCATTGATCTGCTCACCGTCGTCAGGCGATCGGTCCGAGCCAGTGTCGAGGCGTACTCACTCAAAGCACTCGAAGTGTTTCACGGTTTTTCGCGGAGGATTCGACTCGACGAGGCCGGCCAGGCGATGCGCGTCATGCAGCATGCGCTTGAAGGCGAGCGCACGCCGCAGGTGGGCGATGCCATCAAACAGGCGATTGTCCTCTATAACGGCGACGACTGCTTTTCCACCCGTTCCTTGCGCGATTGGCTCGAACGCGAACGGCTTCAGTTGGAGAATGCAGGGCACCGCATGACGCGTCCGGTCCCATCGGACGGGGCGCCTTCGGAGGCGGTGAGCGAGCGCCGGCAGCGGATTGTCGCGCTTGCCACAGCCCTGAAGCGGAATATCCCCTTAGAACCGGAATTGCGTACCGATGAGCAGGCGGCCTCCTGGTTAATTGCCGATCTGCTCGATTGGCACCGTCGCGAGGCGAACGCCGACTCTTGGGAGTATTTCCGGCTTAAGGACCTGACCGATGAAGATCTTCTCGACGAGCGGTCGGCAATCGCAGGGCTTAGGTTCTTATCCACGCTCGAAGTGGCGCGCAAGATTCCAACGGATCGTTACACCTTCGACAAGCAGGAGACGGACGTCAGAACCGGAGATACCCTCTGCCAGCGAGGCGAGAAGATTGGCGAGGTCGTTGCCATTGACGTCGATGCACGCACCGTCGACATCAAGAAGATGAAGAAGACCGCTGACGTGCACCCAAGCGCGGTGTTCGTTGATAAGCGGGGCCCGCGGGACTACGTGCTAGGTGACGCGCTTTACCGCCTGGGTGACTGGATCGAGTTTAACGGCGTGGATGCATCTGGGCCGCACAGGGCGGCTCGCGACCTGCTGCTGCGTCAGCCACCAAGGTTCGGCGGCGGTTCAACTCTCCTGCAGGCAGGCGAATCGACGGTGGATGCTGCAAAGCGCATCGTCGGGCTTCTCGACAAATCAACGCTGGCAGTCCAGGGGCCTCCTGGTACTGGAAAGACATACGCCGGCGCACGAATGATGTGTGAATTGATAAACCAAGGCAAGAAAGTCGGCATCACGGCCGTGAGTCATAAGGTGATTCGAAATCTCCTCGATAAGGTCGTCGAAGCAGCCGAAGAGTGCGGTATTGCAGGGCTGCAGTGCATTCAGAAAGTGAAAGATAAGTTAGAAGAGGATACGCCCTGCATTACCTTCACCACCAACAACGCGGAGCCGCTTGCGGCGCTGCGATCCGGCGCACAGGTGGTCGCAGGTACAGCATGGCTGTGGGCGCGCGAGGATTACTTTGAGGCGGTAGACGTTCTTTTTGTGGATGAGGCCGGCCAGATGTCCCTCGCAAATGTGCTCGCCGCAGCGCAGGGCGCAAAGAGCCTGGTGCTGCTTGGCGATCCTCAACAACTTGACCAGCCCCAGAAGGGCAGTCATCCCGACGGGGCGGAGGTCTCGGCCCTTGAGCATTTGCTCGAAGGAGCCAGAACCATCCAGCCAGACAAAGGCCTGTTCCTCGAGTACACGTGGCGGCTGCATCCGGCCATATGCAAATTTACGTCCGAGGTGTTTTATGAAGGTCGCCTGACCTCGCGGGCCGGTCTAGAGCGACAGAGCATCACGGGACATCCGTGGCTCAGCGGCTCCAATCTTTGGTTCGTGCCAGTCGAGCACGAAGGAAATCAGAATTCGTCATCCGAGGAGGTTCAGTGCATTGCAAGACTCGTCGAATCGCTTCTGCGACCCGGGGTGAACTGGGTCAATGAAAAAGGACAGACTCGCGCGTTGGAATTGAAAGATATCCTCATCGTTTCTCCATACAATGCGCAGGTGTCGGACCTCGCGGCACAAATACCGCGCGCCAACATTGGTACGGTAGATAAATTCCAGGGACAGCAAGCGCCGGTGGTGATCTATTCGCTCACGACTTCATCACCGGAAGATGCACCGCGCGGAATGGAATTCCTGTATAGCCTCAATCGCTTCAATGTGGCAACTTCCCGCGCGAAGGCGATGGTGATCCTAGTCGGGAGCCCGCGCCTACTGGAACCAGAATGCCACAGCCCCAGACAGATGCAGCTCGCAAACGCGGTCTGCCGCTACGTTGAGCTGGCGCAATTCGTTCGGGAAGCCGTCCCCGTTACAAGAAGACCTTGAACGCTGAAGAGGCGGGCGATTCGGGCCATTATGCCCTAAATCTGTCCTCACAAACGGGGTAATCTTGATCGATCCGCTCAGTGGAAATCGTGCGAGCGCAGGTCGAGGGGGCAGTGGACCAATTGTGACAGGCGCGCGGCTTTGACGTGGATCACGCCGTCCTGATTTTGCAGCGCGCCTTCGACAAGCAGGAACTTGCCGCGGGTAACGGTTAGGCGGTCGCGCTCGTAGACGTCGGGCGTGACGATGACGTTGGCGATGCCGGTTTCGTCTTCCATGGAGATGAAGATGAAGCCCTTGGCGGTGCCGGGGCGCTGGCGCGCGATGACGCATCCTGCGGCGCGTACCTGCTGGCCGTCGCGGCATAAATGAAGTTCGGCAGCAGAGAGGATGTTTGCGCGGTGTAGCTCGGCGCGGCGGTAAAACATGGGGTGTTTGCCGACAGTGAGGCCGGTGCCGGCGTAGTCGGCGACCAATCGCTCATCGACGTTCATCTGCTCGAGCGGGAGGGCGTGGGACTCCTCACGCAGCGATGCGGCGGCGTGGCGCAGCAGCGGTCCTTCGGGCTTGCCGGCACGCTCGATCTGCCAGAGCGCGTCGCGGCGATGGCGAATGCCTTCGAGCTGATTCAATGCGCCGATCTGCGCCAGGCGGGCCAGATGGCTGCGGGTGAGCGAGGGAACGCGCAGGGCGAGATCGTCGACGGAGGCGAACGGGCCGTCGCTCAGGCGCGCGGCGACGATCGCCTCGGCCTGCTGGCGCGCGAATCCCTTTGCATAGCCGAGACCGATGCGGAGCGAGAGCGAGCCGTCCAATTCGTGCTCTACGGTGCAGGGCCAGTCAGACGATTGCACGTCGATGGGCTTGATGCGCAAGCCGTGACGCTGTGCGTCTTTGACGAGCACCGCGGGCGAGTAGAAGCCCATGGGCTGATTGTTGAGGATGGCGCAGGTGAAGGCGGCAAGATAATGCACTTTGAAGTAGGCCGAAGCGTAAGCGATGAGCGCGAAGCTGGCGGCGTGCGACTCGGGAAATCCGTAGAGCGCAAACGAGCTGATATGCTGCACGATCTTGTCCTGCGTTTGCACATCGATGCCCTTGCGGGTCATGCCCGCGCGGAGCTTGCCTTCGAGGTTCTTCATGCGCTCCCAGGAGCGACGCATGCCGACGGCGCGGCGCAGCTCGTCGGCCTCGGCGCCGGTAAAGTCGGCGACGGTCATGGCGATGCGCAGAAGCTGTTCTTGAAAGAGCGGCACGCCAAGCGTGCGCTTGAGGACAGGCTCGAGCGAGGGGTGCGGATAGGTGACCGGCTCGCGCTTCTGGCGGCGACGCATGTAGGGATGCATCATCTGGCCCACGATGGGACCGGGGCGAATGATGGCGACCTGCACGACAAGATCGTAGAAGCGCTCAGGATGGTTGCGCGGCAGCGAGGCCATCTGGGCGCGGCTTTCCACCTGAAACATGCCCACGGTGTCGGCCTGTTGGAGAGTGCGGTAGACCGCGTCGTCTTCAGGCAATTGCGCCAGATCGATGGGCACGCCACAGTGCGCGGGGATCAGTTCGAGGCAGTCCTTGAGCACAGCCATCATGCCGAGGCCGAGCAGATCAACCTTGATGATGCCGAGATCGGCGCAGTCTTCCTTGTCCCATTGGACGACGGTGCGGCCGGGCATGGAGGCGCGCTCAAGTGGGACCACGTGGTTGAGTTGGCCCTGGCAGATGACCATGCCGCCGGAGTGCTGGCCGAGGTGGCGCGGCAGGTCCTGGATGCGCATGGAGAGCTCAAGATATTTGGCGATGCGCGGATGGCGGATGTCGAAGCCTGCATGATGAAAGGAGTGGGCCATGGTGTCGGTGGAGCCGCGCCACTCCCACTGGCTGACCAGGCTCGAAAGGCGGCCGAGAGTGTCCTGGTCGAAGCCGAGGGCCTTGCCGGTTTCGCGTGCCGCTGACTTGCCGCGATAGGTGATGACGTTGGCAGTCATGGCGGCGCCGAGTTCGCCATAGCGTTGATAGACGTACTGGATGGCCTGTTCGCGCTTGTCTTCCGATGGCAGATCGAGGTCGATGTCGGGCCACTCGTTGCGACTCTCTGACAGAAATCGCTCGAAGAGCAGCTCCATGCCGACGGGATCGATCGCGGTGATTTCGAGACAGTAGCAGACGGCAGAATTTGCTGCGCTGCCGCGCCCCTGCACCAGGATGTCGTGCTGTTTGCAGAAGCGGATAATATCCCAGACGATGAGGAAGTAGCCGGCGAAGCCGAGCTTTACGATCAGAGCGAGTTCGTGATCGACTTGGCTTTTGGCGCGCTTGAGCAGGTTGGGATCGTTCTTGGGGCCGTAGCGGCGCTCGACGCCTTCGGCGACGCGTTTGGCGAGAAAGCTGTCCATGGTGTCGCCGTCGGGGACGGGATAGCGGGGAAACTCGTAGCCGAGATCGTTGAGCTGGAAGCCAAGGCGCGAAGACAACGCAGTGGTGTTTTCGACCGCGCCGGGAATGTCACGAAAGAGCGCGGCCATTTCGTGCGCTGTCCTGAGATGGCGATGGTTGTTGACGGCGAGCAGACGGCCGGCCTGGTCGAGTTCGACATGGTTGCGAATGGCAGTGAAGAGATCGAGGATCTCACGGTCGTACGCCGTTGCATAGCGGACGCCGTTGGTGGCGACGACGGGCAGGTGGAGCGAGTGCGCGATGCGGAGGGCGGCCTGGTTGCGGCCCTCTTCTTCGCGCTCGCGATGCCGTTGCAGTTCAACGTAGACATTCTCGCGGCCGAAGATGCGGGTAAGCTGTTCGACGACTTTGCGGCCTGCTTCTTCGCCGCCGCGCGTGAGGGCAGCAGCCAATGGGCCTTCGTCGCCACCGGTCAGGCAGACGAGGCCAGATGCATACTGGCTCAAATCGTCGAAGGTAGCCGCGCCCTCACCTTTGGTCGTCTCGCGCATTTTGAATTGCGTGATGAGCTGGCAGAGATTCTGGTAGCCGGCGCGCGACTCGCAAAGCAACGGGATGCGCGCGGGCTCAGTTATGCACTGATTGGGCAGCCATGCGGGCGGCACGAGACGCGGGCCGAAAGAGGAGACAGCGATCTCTGCGCCGATGTGCGCACGCACGCTGTTGCGTTTGGCGGCAGTGTGGAAGCGGGCGGCGCCGTAGACGCCATTGCGGTCGAGCAATGCCATCGCGGGCATGTCCAGTTCCGCGGCGCGCTCGATCAGAGTCTCCGGCTGCGAGGCAGCTTCAAGAAAGCTGAAGGCGCTGGCGGCATGGAGTTCGACATACTCAGTCATAAAGCGCCGCCATTTGCCACTGGTTACGAAACAGGTCGCGGACCAAACAGCAGCAGAGCGTGGCTCCATCGTGCGCACGCAGAACGAGGTCCCACTGCTCACAGCCCCAGAGCGTCGGGCTCCACCACTCGCCATCGGCTTGCCAGGGGCCGTAGGCACGCTCGATGGCATAGCGGCGCTGGCGGAAGACAAGCGCGGCGGGGCGCTTGTTCTCGAGTGTGACGAAGACCGCCTCCGGCGGCCGCAACCGGCGCAGGGCAGGGCGGACAGGCGCGGACGGAAGCTCAGAAGAGCGTGTGGCGGGGACGGTGAAGGGCGTGATACGAAATGCACCGGGGGCATGCGAGTCGAGCAGTTGCGGACGGCCTGCATTTTCTTCGCCCACGATAGTGCGGATACGAGCCAGTGTGACGTCGAGCCGCGCAGGCTCCGGCAGTTGCGGCGAGAAAAGGCCGAGCTGCACTTTGCTGGTGCTGCCCGGTTCGGCCATGAGTACGACGGCAAGAATCGGAGCCGGCGGAGGATGCGCTTCGAGATCGAGATGCAGCAGCTTGAGCCAGAGTTGGCGATCAGTATTGGGAAGTGCGGGGCGAACTATGCGCGTGTGTGTGGCGCCGTCTTCGAGCGACAGCGTAACCGTTACAGAAGCGAGCGCGAAGACGCGCGCGGCGGCGCGCACGATGAGCTGCTCCAGCAGCAGGTTTGCGACGAAGAGCAGGGCGTCGAGCGCTTCGACGGGCGAATCAAGATCGATGCGCTCTTCGAGAGAGAAGTGCGGTTCGAGCGGCGTGAAGAGATGGGGCCGTTCGCCGCGTGCAAGCTGACGCAGGCGCTTGCCCGCCTGGCCCATGCGGGCGATGAGTTCGACTTCAGGCAGCGCGGCCAGCATGCCCAGCGTCCCGATCCCCCAGAGAGAAAATGTTTCGGCCTGCTCTGCGGTTAGATCGAGGATGCTGAGCGGCAGGGGCGCCAGGGCCTGAGCTTCTGCGCCCGCGGGGACGACCCGGATCTGTTCCCGCATGGACAGTCCTTTCGCTAGCGCCACGGCCGCATGAAAGTTGCTGCTGACTGCTGCCGACGCCGCAACGCCCAGGGCGCGAACACGCGCCAGAAGATTGCCGGCCAGCAATTCCGGAGGGCCGAAGAGCTTGCTGGTACCTGCAATGTCGATCGCCAGGAGAAGCTCCACGCCAGCGCTCCGGTCTTCCACGCGCGGAGAGAAGCAGCTTGCGCACTCAATCAGCGCCGCGCGTGCAGCAGCTTCCTCGGCGAGCGATCGTTTGAAGACAGCGGCGCCCGAAAAGGTATCGACTTCCACCTGCGTCATACCGGGCTCGATGCCGAGTGCGCGCGCCTTTCTATTCAAGGAACAGACTTGTTCAAGCGGCGGTTCGCCTTCCATCACCACGCAGGCCCGATCGCTCGTTTGCGGCCGCAGGCGCAACAACGCCTGCGCTGGAAACTCGGGCGCACGCAGGCAAGCGTAGAGTTCGGCCGCAGGGCTCATCGCGCACCTGCCCAGGCCGATTGGCTGCGCCAAGTGGCGTTGGTTTCGCGCTGCGGCGGCTTGCGCATCGGAACGACGTTGGCCGGAGATTGCGCAAAGCGCCGGCGCTCGACTTCGACGCTGCAGTCCATGCCGGTAAAGATCGTCGGCTCGTCGCGCCGCTCGGCCGCCGGCGCAAAGCGCAGCAGAACTTCAGCGCTGCTTTTGGCGCAGGCGTGCTGCGTGAGCAGCAGCAGACTGGCCTGTGTGCGCTCGGCCGCGGCGCGGTAGCGGAACCAGGTTGCGAGCGGGATGCGCGAAGCAAATTCCGGCGCAGTGCTGCCCAGGTCGAGCACGATGGCGCTGAATCCGCCGGCCTGCAACACGAGATCGGTTACGCGCAGCGCCTGTTCGATGCGCGTCCAGGGGCTGGATGGTCGCGTGCGCTGGTTCGGCCTTGGCGCCGGCGTCAGCGCAACAGGATCGAAAATTTCCCGCTCCCGCTTCACTCTCGGCTGGGCTTCGGCACAGCGAGGCGCGAACGCTTCCGGCCGCAACAAGCCGCCGACCGCCGTGGCGAGGCCTTTCACCTCGCCGCGCGGATGTCCGCCGCATCCGCCGCCATGCAAGCCCTTTATCGCGGCCCTTGGAATCAGATACTTCTCCGGCAGCGCAAACTGGTATGCGGCCGGCGCAGGCGGCTTTGGAGAGACCACGCCGCATCGCACCCACAGCACACGGTCGAGATCGACGCCTGCAGCCGCTGCCGACTCGGGATCGAAGGCATCGGAGACATCAACCCAGGCGGCGACCTTTCCCTCATGTGTGAGGCGGGTCAGAAACGAGAGCGTCAGCGAGGTTCTGCCGCTCGATTCCAAGCCGGCAAGCTCGGTGATGGCGCCAATGGGAAAACCACCTTCGAGCAATGCATCGACCGCCGCTACGCCGGTAGGTGCAACGGGCCGGAGGACGCGCGGAGCCGGGGTGAGGGCCGAAGGAATGCGGTGGGCGAGCGCTGCTTCGATCTGAAGGCGAATTGCGGAGGCGGAGGACATGGTGATTATGTTCGCCTTATATTCGCTTTTTCCTGACGTTCCCGCAAGACCGTCTTGCACAGATTTAAGTGCAAAATATCGGCAAATCCATGAAAAAATAGCTGCTTATTTTTGTTACTTCGCTAAACTCGATCTATGTGTGGCCGATACGGACGCCGGGCTGACAAACAGCGGATCGCGGAGTGGTTCCGCACCCGCAACACCGACGTATTCAACGAGGAGTACTACGAGATCAACGACATCGCCTTCACGCCCTCGTACAACATTGCGCCTGAGAGCGCGCAGCCGGTTGTCCGGCTCGACCACGACACAGGCGATCGTGTACTGGCGATCATGAAATGGGGACTGGTGCCGTATTGGTCGAAGACGCCGCGGGCCGGCTTCAGCTCCATCAACGCGCGCGCCGACAAGCTCGCTTCGAGCGGCGCATGGCGCGAGCCCTGGAAGCATCGCCGCTGCCTGATCCCGGCCAACTTCTTCTACGAGTGGGAGCCCCTGACCAAAGACGAGGAGAAAAAGAAGGTCAGCAAGCCCTGGGTGGTATCGCTCCCCGACGACCGGCTCTTTGCCTTCGGCGGCATCTGGGACCGATGGAAGGGGCGCGACGCGAACAACAATGAGCTGGTTCTCGAAAGCTTCAGCATCATCACCACCGATCCCAACGAACTTCTCGAGCCATTTCACAACCGATGTCCGCTGATTATCGAGCCAAAGGACTACGCGCGCTGGCTGGCGTCGGCCGAACCTTCGCATCTGCCGATCGATCTGGTGCGCACCTGGCCTGCGGAGGAAATGAAGGCCTGGCGTGTGGCCAAACTCCAAGGCAACGGCCCGCACCTGCTGGAACCGGCCGCTGATCCTCAGCCAACTCTACTCGATGGCTTGTAGCTGCTGGCCGAAAGGAGCAGTATCGAGTGGAAATTCACATGCTTCAGGATCTCTGGCAACTAGGCGACTTGCCGATACCGATCCGTGCATTGCGGGTCTTCGTGCGATCCCAGGTCTCAGAATCGAGACCTGGGGCCCCCGGCATTATTTTCTAGGCAGCAAGGTTAGGGCTTGAGTGAGAGCTGAAACAAACGCGCAAGCCGCCGCCAAAGCATTCAATTTCGAGATGAGCCCTAGCGCGGCATAGAAGGGTTCCACACCAGCTATGTTCGAGCCGTCGGGCATCCGTGTACCGAGTGTTCCGAAACCGGAATAGATTCCAGGAACGTTGATGAATGCCGACCAGCCCCAGAAGCCAGCGGCACCAAGGGCAAACACCACACTGACAATCGAAAGGACTCTCATCTCGCTAGGTTAACCCAGCTTCATGGCGGAAATGGATAGTTGACAAGCTCCCACTCCCAGGCTTTCGTCCCGCCCTCTGCGTTCGGAATGTAACAGGATGGAGGGTAGATCGTTTGGTCGCGATTGAATGAGAAGATGTTCCGTACGAGGTTGCGTCTCTCATCCTGCAGGTCGAACGAGTAACTGTACTGCGCCGCAAACATTACGGCCACCGCTCCGACAGCATGAACTGCTCTTTGCAGTGTTGCGACGTCAAGATGTTCCTCCCGGTTATGTTTCGTCCGGTTGTATGCGTCATACCAGTCGAGAGATTGGGTTGGCGACTGAGCGCTCCAGTCTTTGAAGGGGAAGAAGCCCGGAAAGTCAGTGTACGACCTAAGCGTCAACGAAAAACTGTCTAGTAGCATTGGTGCGCGTAGCTTGACGTAATCGGCCGTCGTCATGCGCGATTTAGCGTACCCATTGGCTTTGAGGATAGCCGCCCAGGATGCCTCGACTTCCATGGCCGACAGGAGCAACAGCTCTCGTATCTTGTGCCCGTAGCTTTCGAGATTTTTCTGGGCGGGCTCGATTGTCTCGAACACATCCTGCATCTTCGTCAGCAGGAGCTTCAGCGCGACAAACGATTGTGTCATCGCCTTCATGTCCATCGCCTGGCTTAAGTTTCCGGTTATGTTGAAAGGCAGCGAGATTCTTTTGTAGGCCGTTCCCGGTTTATAGTCGGACTCTACCGGTTCCGGGTCATGGAAAAGCGTCGCGATCCACTCTTTCAACGCGCCGATATCCTGCTGCTCTATCGGCACGGGAAGCGCCGTGCCGCCGTAGGCAACTCCTGAGTACCACCACCGACCGGCGGAGAAAAATGCAACACCATACGGGAATTGATGGATACTTGGCGTGAGCGGATTCTCACGAATGAGATTTCGAAAATATACTGTGGATGACATTCGTCATTAAATGATAGTCCCGATTGTTCAAACCACTCCACTCTCCTAAGGCAGGTGGCCTGGCCATCAAAAGCAGGACACTCTACCGAGCTTGAAAGCCGCACTGTGCCCGTTCATCGCTCTTGTTGCGATGAACGGGACGGGCGACTCACCTGCGGCTCATTCTGCGATGACCTGTCGGCCCACTCTGGCAGCCGAATCTAACAAATTAGAGCCTAAACTCCGATCAATCCTGATATACGGGGTTGTGACGAAGTTCCGGGGATGGCCAGATCGTTTCAGGAGTCTTGGTGCAGAGCCGAATATTGGTACTAATTGTGGTTTTCTCGCTAAGCGACGGACCCGCGAGGGATCGCATGGGCGCTGTTGGCGGACAGGGATGATGCTCTTCGCCTGTCTTCCCGTCTGGAGCTTGGATCAAGTACCGCAGAACGTGTGCTCGACGCGCTCTTCCGCGCGGGCGGGGAGTGTAAAGCTCTCGCGATCAGGCTTGTCTTCGAACGGATGGGTAACAACATCGAGCAATTCCGCAAAGGGTTTGAAGTCCTGCCGCTCAACCGCGGCCTTGAGCGCAGCTTCTACCAGGTGGTTGCGCGGGATGAAGACTGGATTGGCTTGGCGCATGAGGGAGGCGCGGTCCTCTGCCGAGGCTGGTTCCTGTTGCAGGCGACGGCGCCAGCTTACAGCCCATTCATCGTAACTCGAAGGCGTAGCGAAAAGCGCGCGAACCGGGCGATCGTGCTCCGGCCCCGCGGCAGCCTGGCAGAGGCGGCGGAAAGTGAGCGTAAAGTCGGCGCGGTTGACAGCCATGCGCTGGAGAAGATCCTCGGCGAGGGCTTTGTCCCCTTCGGCATCGGTGAAGAAGCCAAGCTTGCGGCGGAGGCCGGTCCAATGCGCCGCCTCAAATTGCGGAGCGAAGGCGGTCAGAGCCTCTGTCGCTGAGGATAGGGCGGCCTCTTCGCCGCCTTCTTCTTCCTGAAGCAGTGGCAACAGCGCTTCGGCGAGGCGGGTGAGGTTCCAGAGCGCGATGCGCGGCTGGTTCCCGTAGGCATAGCGACCCTGCCGATCGATGAAGCTGAAGACCGTGGCCGGGTCGTACGCATCCATGAAGGCGCAGGGGCCATAATCGATGGTCTCACCGGATATGGAGGTGTTGTCGGTGTTCATGACGCCGTGAATAAAGCCGAGGAGCATCCACTGAGCGACGAGCTGCGCCTGGCGGGCAATGACGCCGTCGAGAAGGGCACGGATGGGCCGGGGAGCCTGCGCGCAGCCGGAGTAATGGCGGCCGATGGCGTAATGCGCAAGAGTGCTGAGGGCCGCGCTGTCACGGCGAGCAGCGAAATACTCAAACGTGCCGATGCGCAGATGGCTTGCTGCCACGCGCGTGAGAACAGCGCCGGGCAATGCCGTCTCCCGCCATACCTGCTCGCCGGTGGCAACGGCGGCCAGGGCGCGTGTTGTGGGCACGCCCAGAGCAGCCATGGCCTCGCTGACCAGGTATTCGCGCAAGACGGGACCGATACCTGCGCGACCATCGCCATTGCGTGAAAAAGGCGTGGGGCCGGAGCCCTTGAGTTGAATGTCGTAGCGCTGACCGGCGGGAGCAACGACTTCGCCGAGCAGGATGGCGCGACCGTCGCCCAGCTGCGGAACAAACGAGCCGAACTGGTGGCCGGCATAGGCCTGCGCGAGTGGCTCTGAGCCTTCGGCCACCCGGTTACCTGCCAGGATCTCGACGCCCAAGGGGCCGGCGAGTGCAACAGGATCGAGGCCGAGACTGCGGGCGAGTTCGACGTTGAGCTGGATGAGCTGCGGAGCTCGAACCGGCGTAGGGCTGAGGCGGGCGTAGTAGCGCGGCTCAAGGCGCGCGTAGGTATTATCGAAGCCGAAGTAGACCTCAGGGGCGGCGCTGGAATCCGGAAAAACCGCAGTGGCCTCTGGGGAAGTCATCCCTCATTGGATGTGGTTCGGTTGGCTCAGGTCGCACTGCGTTTAGTTGAAGGCCGGGGAACTCATCGTGCTTGCTCCAAATTGTAGGGAGGCAACGTGGTGAGACGACTGTCCTCGACTGGCCCGCCCACCGTGAAATGGTAAAAGCTCTGCCAATCCCGCGATGAGATTCCAAAGACCTCGTGAACTGGATCGTCGAAGTAGCAGCCGATTCCGGTGCCGCGAACTCCCGCTGCTTCCGCCTCAAGATAAAGCACCTGGCCCACGAGGCCCGCCTCCCAGAAGAGGTTCCGATAGAAACTGGCGCCGAAGGCGGCAAGGCTGCCCATAGAGTCGGCCAGCATGGCAAGGCTGAAGGCCCCGTCGCCAGCGATGTCTTGCCCGCAGGAAACATTCGCGGCAAGAGTGCGGCAGTCCCCTTCTTTGAGCAGGTAAAGTGGAACGCCCTGCGGGCATGATGGAACACGCTGCCACAGGAACTCCGGTCGCATCGTCCGGCGTAGTTCCTCCACCTTTTCCGGATCGCGAGCGAGCGTATAGAGACCGGGATACAGGCCATCCACGCGGTGCACGAAGAGCCCCAAGGCGATGCGTGGGCGCCAGGGCAGCGCGTCCCACGGCATCAACCGGCCATCTATCGATCGGCCGTCTCGTGTGGGCACCAGGCGCGCCATCATCCGGAAGAAGGTTGCCGCGGGAATCGTAGTGCAAGCGTCCATGCTCACTGCGCTTCTGCGCCCCAGGATGACCTTCTCCGCAGAGAACCCGCCGGATCGAACCGGCGTCCTGACAAGTTCTTCCTCCGAAGGGAACCGGGAGAACTCTTCCACGAGCGATTTCCTCGGAGGTGTCGTCGCAACAGCCACTTCGTCGATCACTGGCCAATCGGCGCTGTGGACAGGACTCAGTACGTTGGCCGTGCCATACCAACGCGAAGATGCAACTTCAGAAACCAGCTCTTGCGGCAGTCGAAGGTCCTGGATGCTGGCCGAATGATCCGGCAGCACAACCGCCACCAGCTCGGCATGCTCTCGCTCTGCGCCAGAATAGTCAACCTCGCGATCGAGTCCGAGCAGTTGAGAGACAGCTGCGTCGCCTGCGCCGTCAAGGAGGTGGAGTCTCCAACCAAGTGCAGCTGCCGCGATCCGCATCGCCCCCAGCGCATGTCCGACGTCGTGTTGGCAGTACCGGAACGCGCGCTCGCCGTACTTCCAGGCCTCACGCCAAAAAATGGACGAGAGCCCCACGAGGAATGAGCCCTCGGGGAAAGCCGCCATCAAGGCTGTCCAGACCGACGGTTCGAGATCGGCTCGGAGCTCAAGACCGTGTGCTTTGGGCGCATAGTGATAGACGCCGGGCAGATGGTGAAGATCCGCCAGCGGAGGCAAGAGTGCGTATCCTTCCGTCGGATGCAGGTTTCCGCTCGATGGATTGGCCCGCAAAGGCCATGTGCTCCCCTGGAATGATTTCCAGGCTGTCAGAGAGAGCGCATAGCGGAAGAAGAGCGAAATGGATGCGACTGAAAGCGGCGCAGGCGGAATCTCGCCGGCTGCATAGAGCTGCCAATACGGAAGCGATCGTCCCGCGCCGGGCAAAGGAAGGGCCATCATCGGCGCTCCCTCATAACGGCGGAAGGGATTCGGCTGGTTGGCCCAATCCAAGTAGCCAAGCGATGCTGCGAATCGGTTGTAGTGGTGCTTTGTTCTCTCGTGGTAAGCCACCACGACATGCTCGGGAAGAAGATCGCTGGACTCTGCGAGGTTCACTTTGACTCCAGCTACATACTATCGCGTAGACAGTGACGCCGAATTCGGACTCCTGTCCGCCACTGCAGATGGCGAACAGAGTCGACCTGCCGGCGCCATTAGGCGCCGATGCGGTCACCGTCGCGAACAGCCAATCCAACCGGCGCACATTTGGCAGGTTTCGGTCGAAAGCAGATCGCTCCCCGAAACCTGGCGCGATGCCGACTTACCGTTACCGATTGAATTGGCTTCTCGGTTGGCGAGAAAGCATCGAGCTAGATCGCCCGCCGCGCAAAGCTTAAGACCCTCGGGCGTGCCCCCTCTGACAATCTCAGGCCTAACCCAAACCTGAAAATCTCTGGTACATAGTACTTACCTTCGAGTTCTGCCACGACACCGACACTCTGGAGAAAGCGAATGTTCTCTGAAGTCAGATTTGCTTCTGCAGCGTCGAATGGGATACGAAGATCCTGCATCTCTCGGAGTTTCGAGAAGATTGCCTCCAATTGCGGAATCTCCTGAATTGTCTCCTCGATCTTCTTTTCGCTGCACAATTTGATAGCATTCCGGATTGCAGTTGGGTTAAGCACCCGATCCGTCATCGCGCTTTGAACACTCCCTTCGGCGGCATAATGAAAGAAGCGCACAAGATCACGCGCTTGAATTTGACCTTTGAAGTCGCTGAGAGCTGCTATCACCCACTCCGCTGACCGAGCTTCTCGGGATTTCTCAGTTCCAAGCTTCCTTCCCCAGACCGGAAGGAGGGCCTCTTTCGCATCCTCACGAGATAGGTTTTCTGGCTGTAGTTCCTGCAATCCAGTCGGCCTGGGAACCCCCGCAGAATCAGAAAGCCAAACGGCCAATCTGAGTGCTTCCTCTTCGTTCCATTGGAGAGCGAAGGCCTCGTATAACCGAGAAAATTGCCCGTAGTTCTGTGGGATTGCTGCCCTTGCCAAGTCGGCCCTTACGAAAATCAAGACGCCTAACGCGTTATCTGGCACCTCCCGAAGGTAGCCCGGAACTCCTTGAATTAGGGCTCGGAGTGCTAATTGCTGCTTGCGATCATTTGGTATGTCAGGAAGAAGATCTTCCAAACCATCTATCATGACCACGAGTTGTCGACCTATCCTTCGGAGGTGGTCAATCATGATCCCGGCGGCGGCATTGAAAGGTTCGCTTGGCATGCCCATCGATGCAGCGAGAATCTGGAACCATTTATGTCTCCACCAGGTTTCGTCTGTATCAGGCTGGGCCAGCGCTTCTCTGATCAGGTCGGAGACTTCGACTGAGGAAAGATACGAGCCAATCTGAAGATCTGCCTGTGTTTTTGCGCGAGTTTCCCTGACAATCTCTTGCGCCTGTTCGGCAAGGTTCCTGGAATAAAGCACCGGCCAGAGACGTATCCGGTCAGGATTCACCTTACCACTTACCTCGCGCACAAAGTTGGACCAATAACCCGCACGCAGAATTTGCAGGTAAGTGTAGGTCTTTCCAGCCCCTTTTGCCCCGATGACCACGGCTACCGGAAGGGTCGATGAGTACTGATGCGCCAATGCACGCAGCGGGGCAATCCTGAGAAATCTTTCCCCCTTCCCACTTTCTGCGAACTCAACGTCTTCCGCGAGATTCCTGAGCAGGCGTCGGATTTCGTCAATTCGTGCTCCGGCCGCTACAATCCCAGGCTCCTTCCGTGGTAAGTCAAATTCCACCAAGTCCATCATCTTCCGGGCGAGGATGGTCGGTGCAAGCCGAGCCAACGCTCCTGTGAAGGACTCCAGATACAACAGTTCTTGAGAAAAAAGGGTTGTCACCAATTGAAGACCAGACAAAACATCGTCCTGATCCAAATCTGGATAGTTCTCTTGGAGCCGAGCAGACGCATCGCGAATGAGATCGCTGTCGATTAACTCGGGCAGAACGAAGCTAAGTATGATAGTTGGGTCAGTTGATCCCTCGGCTCTCGTTCGCCGCACAACCTTGCTCAGTTGCTGAAGGATGCTGATCATCCCATCTAGGGACTGGCTTGATGGGGTGGTAACAAGCATCTTCTTGACTCGCGGATCAAAGAGAAACGGGCTCGAAAGCTCCGAGTATCCAGCTCGCAAATCGAGAAGAACAATGTCGACACCCAGACTTGTAGCAAGTCCCGCTAGGAAGAGGGGCAGGGACCAAGCGTGGCCTGGACGATCAATGAAATGTTCAGGGCGAATATCAAGCCGCATAGCCTGTTCCTCAGACCGAAATGCGGGGATGAAATAGGCGTTCGCTTCCTGGCTTTCTCCCGACCCAACTAGGATCTGACGTCGGGTGAAGTAAGTTGCCACGTTCAGTGATTCACTCCAATCCTCACTCCGATCGCTTTGCGCTAGAGCGAGAAGATCAATGAATGAGAATGACACAGCTGGTATGGAGCCATCATGTCCGACTAGCGTCGTTAAGCCGGGGGCCTCAAGGTCAGCATCGATGACAAGAACAGAGCGCTTTTCTTTGGCCGTCAAAAGTGCCTGCAAATACGCGAGTAAATGAGTGGTTCTCCCCACTCCACCCTTAAACGAGTAAAAAGCAAGGATCTGGGGGCTATTCTCGGGAAAGGAGTCTGGGCCCCTGAGATCTCCGCCGGAGTCTGGAAGAACGGCAATTCGCCGGAAGGAGGGCGGAACATTCGGCGGCTTTCCAGATGAAGGGCCCAAATCTTCAGACTCTTCTATACGGACTGCGATTGACCGAGGGGTATGCGGCGTTGAATCAAGAGCAATTGCACCGTCGATGTACCTTGCCCCGAATATCTGGGAAAGAAAGGATTCAACCTCGGTAGGGCTTGTACCGCCGAGTACATCAATGTCTATTTCGTCCTGATAGACTGTGTAGCGCAGTAGCCATTCCGGAAACCCGCTTTCAGCACGTCGCTTCTCGAACACAAGTTCAACATCAAGCCAAGTGATCATCCTAAAGCCCCTCATTAAGCTTCGCTTCAAGCCAACCTAGTATCTTCTTTATCTCCGCTATAATCTGTGTCTCCATTGTGATTGGAACCCCGTAGCGGAACACCTCATGAAGTTGTCTTGAGTTGACGTCCTGTTGAGGTTCACGTCCATGGGTTGTCCGGATCCTGATCCGCCCGATCCCAAGCAACGAATTTGGCGCTCGCAGCAGCCGGAGCCCCGCTGCGAGATCGTGCCCAATTTGAGCATCCTCCGAGAGATCGTCGGAAGAATCAACGCGCCGGTCCCGCATTATCAAGGCCTTTAGCCCACACTCGATACAATACAGGGCGATTAGTTTCCGTGCTGAAACGGAGAGGTTGTCGCAAAAGGGCCGGTGTGTTCGATAGGCCTTGGTCAGTTCTCGACGCGTGGCTCGGAGCATCTAGGAAAGCTTAAACCCTGAATCCCAGCGTCGCAAATTACTGAGCATCGGAGCCTTGCGAGGCAATTTCGGGATATATCCCCTGAAACGGGCCTCAGTCTCGCTTTCTTCTCCGGATGCTCAACGAGCGGATTCTTGGCAAGTCACTGTCGGACTGCCTCGGATGATGCCAGCCGCAAGCTCCAGCCACATCCGAAGGAGGGGATTCGCTCGCTTCCGCGCCGATGTGCCGACTTGCGATTCGTGAAGGTTGGTATGTCAGGCCGGGCGCGAGCCTGCGAGGAGAATTTCCACCAGCCTCCGGGCGCTCTGCTGCCAGCCAGGGCCGAAGCCCACGTGAGAGACACCGATCAGCGCCCGAAGCAGGTCGGAGGCATCGAGATCCTTTCGCAGATCGCCGCTTCTCTTGGCGCGTTTCACCAGCTCGTCGATCGCCCCCTGGATGAGGCTGCGGGAGCCTTCATAGAGCCTGGAAGGGCCTCCGACGACGCTATTGAGAGCGGGCGCAATGATGTGCTTTGCCGCGATGTAGTCGACCAACAACAGCATCCAGGCCCGTAGGGCTTCGAGTGGCGGCATGGTCTCGGCGAACCGGCCGGCGGCTTCAGCCAGCTTCTCCACCTCGTTGTGGTAGACCCCTTCGATCAGCGCATCCCGCGTTGGGAAATGGCGATATAGCGTGCCAGCTCCGACGCCCGCCTGCTTCGCAATATCGTCCAGGCTGGCATCGGTGCCATGGCCGGTAAAGGCTGCCTTCGCGACTTCCAGAATGCGCTCGCGGTTGCGCCGGGCATCCGAGCGCGGCCTGCGCGGGGCAGTTTGTGAATTTTTCTGCACGATCTCAAAATTCCTGCAACCGGAGACCATCTCCGATTATCTACTGATTCGGAGATTATCTCCGTTTTAATCCAGGCGCTAGCCGCTCGTCAAACATACGCCGCCATCAGCTCAAGGAGATCCATATGCGTGTTTTCGTTACAGGTGCAACAGGATTTATCGGTTCCAGGATTGTTCCGGAGCTGATCAGTGGAGGCCATCAGGTGCTCGGCCTTGCACGCAGTGATGCGGGTGCCGCGGCCCTCACCGCCGCCGGCGCCGAGGTGCAGCGAGGCGATCTGGAAGATCTGGAGAGCCTGCGCAGCGGCGCTGCCGCGTCCGATGCCGTGCTTCACGTCGCCTTCCGGCACGATTGGACGAGATTCGCGGAGAGCTGCGAACTCGACAAGCGCGCCATCGAGGCCATTGGCTCGGTACTCCAGGGAACCAGCCGGCCCTTCATCGTCACCTCCGGCGTTGGAGTGGCCGAGGGCCGCGCGGCCACCGAGGACGATCCACCGCTTTCCTCTCCCGCTCTTCCTCGCGTATCCGAGGTGACGGCTCTCGCGCTGATGGAGCGCGGCGTGCA
>JAKABE010000014.1:355-21815 GCA_021801945.1 Acidobacteriota bacterium | reverse complement strand
CGCGCCGCCCGGGGAATGCTTTTCTATCGGTTACTGGAGAACGCCGTGGTCACGAAACCTACGCGTTACCGACCCTCAAGAGCAGTCCTGCCTACACAAAAACACAACAGGTAGTAGTCACTGTACTAAGGCAGCTACCCGACTTCGTCCAAAATGGCTCCGCCAATAACGCCAGTACCGTTCGCCGAATTGTTTGAAAATGTGCTGTTGGTGACGGTGGCGCTGCCTTCGTTCTCGATGGCCCCGCCGCCATTGGCGGCTGCAATGCTGACCGAGTTGTCGATAAAGGTGCTGTCGACGACAGTCAGCTCGCTGCCCGCTGAGGTTTCCCGCCGGACGGCAATGGCGCCGCCGCCGCCGCTGCCCGCTGAAACAGAATTGCCGATAAACGTGTCGCCGGCCAGCGTCAACAGATTGTCGGTGAGGATGGCGCCGCCTAAACCGCTGAAGTTGCCTGTGAATGCGCAGGCCGTCACGGTGAGAGTGCCAAAGTTAGCGATGGCCCCGCCAAGGACGGCATGCCCGTTAGCAATGGTCAGGCCGGAGATGTTCACTGTGACGCTGCTATTCCCGTTCCCGATCTCTAGTACCTGGTAGTTGTTTGCGCGGGAGATGGTCAGCTGGTTCGCCCCCGGGCCGGTGATGGTGACGCCGTTATTGATGGTCGGCAGGCTGCTGCCCAGCGTGATCGTCCCCGTCGCCGTAATGGTGATGGTGTTGGTGGTCGCCGGCGAGCCCGAGGCCAAATTGCTCAGCGCATAGCGCAGCGAATTCGTATCGCTGGCGCTGTCTGAAGTGTCGGAAACGGTGAAGCTCGCGGCCCGCGCCCCCGCCGCGCCCAGGCACAGGGCCACGACGGCCAGGACCGGCAATGGCCGCCGCGACCGCCTGTTCGGGCTCCGTCCGATGCTGTTTAGGTGGTTGGCAACCCTGGAGAGCCGGCAAACAAGGCAAGGCAGAAACAAGAAACGCATAGGGAGATCCTCACCAGACAGCGTGTGCGGCAGCGAGACTTTCTATTCGAATTGCAAACCGCGATTCTTACTGAAGTCTTTCTCGTCTGCGATCACGCGGGCGCATTGCGGCGGAAAACGGACAGACGACAACGCCTCGCGCCGATACGCGCGTCGTCTTACGCTTTCAGGCCCGCCGAAATAGAGCTCTTGCAGGCACACCTACCCCCGTGCGCGCATAGAAGTGAGTAGCGCCGCGGTCACGGAGCCGAACAATGGGGCCGATTGCCTCATGGCTTGCGTGGGAGGGGAAATGCCAGTTCGGGAACGTGGTTAATTTCGCAAATGCGCCGCCGCCTGTCAACAAAAAGACAAGGATGCCCGCCTGCGCAGGCTTCGTCCCCTTGTAACAGCGTGGCTCTTCACGACGACAGGCTTGGAAAAGGAAGCGGCTGCGCGCAAACCCACAGGGTCAAGACAACCTGCAGACCAGCGCAACCTCAAGGTGACCTCCGCCTCGGACAAAGGTTCGCAGCATCAACGCGCAACTGCTAAGCCTATGGTGGAGGCCAGTTGCTCTTACTCAACTCTCGCTACGGTCGGGGAATTGCCGGGCCCGACAGCTTCTCCGGCACAACTACCAGCTTTTCTGTCAGCAGGCTTATCTGGCGTGACGATGACGTTGGCGATACCGGTTTCGTCTTCCATGGAGATAAAGATGAAGCCCTTAGCGGTGCCGGGGCGCTGGCGGGCGATAACGCATCCTGCGGCGCAGACGCTATCGCCGTCGCCGTCGCGGCATAAACGGAGCTCAGCGGCGGAGAGGATGTTTGCGCGGCGCAACTCGGCGCGGCGATAAAACATCGGATGTTTGCCGACAGTGAGGCCAGTGCCGGAGTAGTCGGCGACCAGACGCTCATCGATGTTCATCTGCTCGAGCGGGAGCGCGCGTGAATCCTCACGCAGTGATGCGGCGGCATTGAAGACGGCGAACTTTCAACCTCCGATTGAGGCCACTCAAGAGGTCTCGATCATCCAGAACGGTTGAAGTCGTAATAACGTGCTTGCCAGAAGGGTTCCGGCGCCCGTAGCGAGAGGGTGCAAGAGACCGACTGCTTGAGCGCCTGCAGTGCGGTGGCGAGCGGATGGGATTCGGGCTCGGTGAGCAGATGGAGCACGTGCTCGGGTATTACGACCATCCGGCCACAGAGAACGCATAGGCGCGGCGGGTCCGCTCCAGAGAATGCTCAAAGGCATCTCGAGCACGCGCCATGCCCAGCTTCGGCTGCCGCCGGTGACAACTGAAGGTGATGAAGTGGATCTGGCGGGCTGGCTGGAACCTGCGCAGTCCCGTGGGTAGGTCAATGTGCTCGTGTCGGACGAGGATACTCGGTTTGTGGCTGGGAAGCGTTGCGCCTCCCGCCCACGCGGCGCCTCAAGGCATTTTCGCCTTGCTTGCGGCCGTCCTCGGGTAAGCTTTGTCCACTTCTCTCTTGAACTCCTTGAACAGCGGTACATCAGGAGACTCCAGCCCGTCCTTTTCCGTGCGGCTCCAAAGAGGCGCGCTTAGCGTGCCGTCAGGCTTGAGCATGCAAACCCACAACAGATCGTCGGGAGGGCCGACCTCGGCTCCCGCCCCGGCAACGTTCCCGTTTGCTCCTGGTGTTCCGGGAAATGGCTGGCGAATAATCCCCACGTTTGCCCGGCCTGTCACCAACTGTCCCGTGCGCACCAGAAAAACGAGATCTGCCTGTGACTGTTGATAGACAAGTACGTAGCGGTCCCACTTCCGGATCGCGTTCATCACATCCAGGATGGCCCGACGGTCCTCCGGAAGCAGGTTGGGATTGTACTCGCCTCCGTCGAACGCCTGGACATAGACAAATTTAGCCTGGTTGAAAATGGCGGGCAGCCTGGGTTCGTTGTTTTTTTTGCGAGCGGAAGCAAGCACGGGAACAAACACCAACAGGAGAACCACCGTCTTATAGGCTTTCATGCCACACCTCGTCTCTGGAACGTGGATGCCGCGCCCAGATCAAACAGTGCGATAACTTTACGCCTTCTGCAGTTTCTTCGCTCCGAGCTGACTGCCCGGCGTGTCTGCCCGCGCTGTGTGACCGGCGTCGTAAATACGGCAAACGCCCAGATGACCGGCCTCCTCATCCCATCGATGCTTCCCTGTGAAACTGTTTACCAGTTGAGCATTCCTCGAGGCCCGGTGGGGGGATTCGCGGGATTGGCCGCCCCACCGGCAAAATTCGCGGTGGGCGAGTGACTTGGCGGTCTGCCTCGAATCAAGAACCTTTCGGGCGAGAACTTATCTCTGGATTGCCCTTTGAAGATCCGTCTTGCGCTGCTCTTGCAGGTCAGGCTCGCATCCACGGCCCGCAGCCTTCCGTAAGAATTTCCCTGCGACGGGTATCATCAAAGCTGAATCTTCAGATTCGCCGTATGAGAGGATCCGTGATGCCAGTTTCTGCAAACCGTATATGGCGACAAATGCCCCAAGAGACCCGAATCGCTGCCAGCAAGGTTTTTTGGGCTGAATCAAAAGGCGCCGAGAAGCAGTTTCTCTTCGCATCTCTGGCAAAAGCAAGAAATTTGCGTGAGGTCACAGTCCGCAAGAGCCCGATCGAGAGGCTGGCCAACTGGACGGCGGCAGCCCTTTCGCTCCCTGACCAGATGGTGGACGACCTTCTGAAGAAGTATCTTCTCCACGAGCATCGGGACGTGATTATCAGTTTTCTAGAATTGCTCAAGATTCCCCATGCCGAAGGCATGATCGAGGAGTCGTTTGACCTGGCAACCCTCTCAAATGAGCAGGTTCAGACGGCTGCTCGCAGCTTGCTCGAATCGGCTGATCGAGCCGGAGCGGCGCTCTACCTCAAGTATCTCGTGCTTCAAGGTGGGTCCTGGGCGGCGATTGAACAAGTCCTGCCAGCCGGAGAATAAAGACGGCAAGGCAAAATAAGAGAGTGATTATGAATACTTCATTTACAGAGCCGCAGAGGCAAGCTCAGGAGCTTGTCGAGCTTGAACGGCAATACGGAGCGCACAACTATCGTCCTCTCGACGTAGTGATTGAACGTGCTGAGGGCGTTTGGGTTTATGACGTCGAAGGCAAACGTTATCTGGATTGCCTGGCCGCATACTCTGCGGTGAATCAAGGTCACTGTCACCCAAAGATTCTTCAAACGCTCGAAGAACAGGCCAAAAAAGTCACGCTAACCTCGCGCGCATTTCGAAACGCCCAACTTCCCCTTCTTTGCAAAGATCTTCACGATCTGACGGGCTTCGACATGGTATTGCCGATGAATTCCGGCACCGAGGCTGTGGAGAGCGCCATTAAGGTAGCGCGCAAGTGGGGCTACAAGGTGAAGGGCATCCCACCGGACAAGGCCGAAATCGTTGTCTGTGCCAACAACTTCCATGGGCGCACCGTTACCATTGTGGGCTTCTCAACCGACGAACAGTATCGCGATGGTTTCGGTCCCTTCGCGCCCGGATTCAAGGTGATCCCCTATGGCGACGCTGAGGCATTGCGCAACGCCATCACGCCGAATACCTGTGCATTTCTCGTGGAACCGATCCAGGGCGAAGCTGGAATCCTGATCCCGCCGATCGGATTCCTCCGCGAAGCAGCTGAGATCTGCCGCCAAAACCGGGTGCTTCTCATGGCAGATGAAATTCAGTCCGGCCTGGGGCGCACTGGCAGGCTCTTCGCCTACATGCACGAAGGAATCACGCCGGATGTGCTGATCGTGGGCAAAGCCTTGGCCGGCGGCTTTTATCCGGTTTCGGCCGTTCTTGCGTCTCGCGCGATTCTGGGTGTCATCACGCCCGGCGACCACGGCAGTACGTTCGGAGGAAACCCGCTCGGATGCGCCATTGCCAGAACCGCCCTGCGTGTCCTGATTGAAGAGAAGATGGTCGAGCGGTCTGCGGAACTGGGAGCTTACTTCCTCTCTCGGCTTCAATCGCTCCGCAGTCCGGCCATCAAAGAGGTTCGTGGAAAGGGCCTGTGGATCGGTATCGAACTCTACGGCAAGGCTCGCCCCTATTGCGAAGCCCTGAAGGACGAAGGAATCCTGTGCAAGGAGACTCACGATCACGTCATCCGCATTGGGCCTCCGCTTGTCGTGACACAGGAAGAACTCGATTGGGCATTCGAGCGGATCGCGAAGGTCATAGGGGCAAGCCGGTAAGCTTTTCAGTGGGGCCAAACTATGAAGCAGCTCAAGCGTACTGAGCTGTTCCATAGTCTGGAAGGGTTCGGCCCATGGCTCACCGGGTTGGGATTCTTGCCGGTCCGAATGACAGAATGCATGTGGCCTTCAAAGCCCTTGAGAGCCTTCGAGGAGTCTGCACCGGAGATGCATAGACATCGATGACGCGGGGGTTTCCGAGCCTGTGCCCCGCCAGAATGTGTGGACCGGCGATGTGCTGATCTCAGTCGGTAAGCCGACTACGATCTTCAAGTCCGGCTCCCTCGAAATGACCGGCGACTCTTCTCTTTGCCATCCATTGGCCGTCGGCCCGGGATCGTCTCTCTTTCTCTAGCCGGGCAGATTGCCGCGGTCGGCGGGACGATGCTGTTGACAGGGGTCGATCCATCACCGGTGGTGAGATTTCGTAGTACAGGGTGTGGGCATAACGTTGTATAGAGTGGCGGCCTACCGTTGAAGCAAGTGGGAAGATTCGCAGTAATCCGCAGGCGCTCCGCCAGACGGCGTGCGGCACTTGTCTTCAGGCGGAGTAGAGGGCAGCGACTTCGTTATCCACGACCGAGGGGATGGTGAATTCGACCGTGCCGCCGGCTGTGTGGAACGGGATGTCGCGCTCGGCGCGCAATAGCTCGACGCGCGTTACGCGGCGGCCGGCGGGCAGGCGGAAGGTGACCTTCTGCGGACCGATGGGATAGAACTCGCGCAGCCAGCCCTTGTGGGCGTTGGGGTTGGTGTAGTTGAGCACATGCACGGCGAAGCCTGGCTGGGTTTCCCAGGCAAAGGCTTCAATGAGGCCCTTGCCTTCAATGCGGACCGAGGACTGATCGCGCGAGATCCAGCGAATGGTGTTCTGGAGAAGGCGGCTGAGATCAGTATGGCCGGAGCGCCACATAGTGGCCTCGATGTCGCCGGGGAAGTAGGCCAGGCGGCTTTGGCCGCGCTCGGAGAGGACTGCGGCGGGCTGGTTGGTGTGGGAGATGGGCGGCCAGGAGAGCTCGGGCGGATAGGCCACATAGCTGGGCACCACGGTGAGGACAGGATTGGCGACGGGCTTGAGCGGGAGGAGATACTCGGCGCCGGGAATCCAGTGCGTATCGACAAAGCCATCGAGGATGGGATGCGGGCGTTCGATGCGCGCCATATAGGGGTTGGAGTTGCCGCGGCGTTCGGTCATGACGCCGGCGAGGTGAATGCCGAAGACGTCGGCGAGGCCGAAGTCGGCGCGGCGCTCGTTGCGCTCGTTGTACATGCTGGTCTCAAAGGTGGCCAGCAGTGAGCCGCCCTGAGCGACATAGGCGCGCAACTGCTGGCATTGCTCGTCGCTGAGCAGGGCGGTGTTGGGCAGGATGAGGGCCGAGTACTTCTTGATGCGCTCCAGTTGCAGGCGGTCTTCGTGGACGAGATCGAAGAGGAAGCGGCCTTCGAGCAGCGCATAGTACATGGCGTCGAAGATTTCCTGCTTGGAGACGTCGTGGGGCTGCTGGTAGAAGAGCTGGGTGCGCTGGCCGAAGACCACGCCGATGTCGGCGATGGCGCGTTTATTGACGAAGTGGGGATCGTGGCGGGCGATCCACTGGAAGTAGTCGAGGCCGATTTTTTCCCAGCGCAGGTCCTCGCCCATGCCGTCTTCGGCGCCGACTTTGTGGTAGTAGGGAACCATGCCGCTGGCGAGGATTTCGCCGAACCACATGTGGGTTTCAGCGGCGGACTTGGTGACCTCGCGCCAGCGGATGGGCCCGGTGGACCAGGCGGCGGTGACGTTGGCGGCCATACCGCCCTCGAGGACGGCGTGGCAGACGCGGCCCTGTTGCGCGGCGCCCCAGATGGGCGCGGGCTGCCCGCCGCGGCCCTGGTTGTCGGCCTGGAACCACGGGCAATAAGAGCCGAACTGAGCCAGGTTGGGGGTGGCGTGAATGCCGTTGCCGATGTTGGGGAAGTAAAAGCTCGACGCTTTCTTCTCCTTGGCGAGGGAGTCGTAGAGCTTCCACAACTGCTCGACGCGCGCGTTGAATTTGTCCCAGTAGGCCGGTGTGCCGGGCGGCGGCAACTGGCGGCAGGCGTTGCAATAGCAGACGGGCAGTTCGAAGGAGGGCCAGCCGTTGCTGTAGTGCGCGTCCATGTCGTAGCGGGAGTTGACCTCGCGGATCACCGCGGGGAAGTAATCGGTCATGTAGCTGGTGAACATGCAGGTGCGGAAGAGCTTTGGGGTGTCCGGGGTGGTGAGGGGATGGCCGAGCTCGTCGCGCATGAACCACTCGGGATGAGCAGCCAGCGCGTCGTCCCAGTTGAGATCGGGACTGTAGCGCGCGATGGTATGCAGGCCGCGCTTGCGGGCCGCAGCGTGCAACTCACCGAGGAAATCGCGTCCGTTGAGGTACTCGGCGTGACGATGGAAGGGCACCTTGCTGGGATAGAAGGCGACGATGCCGGTGACGCTGAGGAAGACGACGCCGACCTTGGCACTGGCCCAATAGTCGGCCCAGGCCTCGACATTGAGGACCGCCGGATCGTGCTCAGTGTTGTTGGTTTGGCCGATGCGGCGCAAGGCGAGCTGCCAGGGCGGGCCGGCTGCGGCGGCGGCTCCAGGAGCGGCTTCGGTTTGGGCTACGGTTCCGGGATCAAGTCCAGGGGCCAATGGCAGGGCAAACGAGTCACTCATGCGCGCCAGCGGCACTGCGGCTGCGGCGGTTTTCAGGAATAGGCGCCGGTCCATGAAGAAAAATCTCCCGTACCGATGCTACTACTCCGCAACGCGGCACATGGAATGGCGCGAGCCTCGCTGAGCATTCTTGACTGGAACAGGTGGGCGGCGCATCCCCGCGGCCTATTCGCCGCAGGGATGCGCTCCGAGCTACTGGAGGCTCGTCATCAGGCTGTCGAGCGCGGACTTGGGAGGGCGCGTGATGGATTCGGGCAGTGTCGCCAGCGGCTCGTCCACGATGTTCAACAAATCGATGAAGGACGGCTTCTGGGTTTCGATGTAGAAGACGCCGGTGAGAATTTCGTTCTTCTCATGCGCTTCCATCAAGGTGCGCACCGCATTGGCTTTGTTGGTCGGATCGTAGTCTCCATGCAGCTTGCGCAGCCGCAAGGTTGAACCGTCGTACATCTTCACGTCGAACACCTGGCCGGAGTCGTAATCGACGTCGATCTCCTCGAAGTCGTCTACAAACCCGACCTCGTTGATTGCCTCGTCGTTCTCCTGCAGGAACTTGTAGCTCTTGGTCGAGCCCTCGTGGTCGTTGAAGGTCACGCAAGGGCTCAAGACATCGAGCATCACGGTTCCCTTGTGCGCGATGGCCGCCTTAAGCATGGCCAGCAACTGCTTCTTGTCGCCGGAGAACGAGCGGCCCACAAACGTAGCGCCCAACTGAATGGCAAGGGCGCAAGTGTCGATGGGCGGCAGATCGTTAATCACGCCGTGCTTGAGCACGGAGCCGATGTCGGCGGTGGCCGAGAACTGGCCCTTGGTCAAGCCATAAACGCCGTTGTCCTCGATGATGTAGATCATGGGCAGATTGCGGCGCATGAGGTGGACAAACTGGCCAATCCCGATGGACGCTGTGTCGCCGTCGCCGGAGACGCCCAGAGCGGTCAAGGTATGGTTGGCCAGAACGGCTCCGGTGGTCACCGAAGGCATGCGTCCGTGCACACTGTTGAAGCTGTGCGAGCGGCTCATGAAGTACGCCGGGCTCTTCGAGGAGCAGCCGATGCCACTCATCTTGACGACCCGTTCGGGCGCCACGCCCATTTCAAACATGGCGTCGATGATGCGCTCGGAGATGGCGTTGTGGCCGCAGCCGGCGCAGAGGGTGGACTTGCCCCCGCGGTACTCAAGGATGGGCAGCCCGAGCTGATTCACTTTCGGTCCCGGAGCTGGATTTGCAGTTGCGCTGGCCATTAGAGACCCTCCTTGGTGGCAAACTCATCCGTGATGGTGCGGGCGTCGATGGGCAAGCCGTTGTAAAACAGGATGCTGCGCAGCTTGGCGGCCTGATCGGCGGGCAGGTCCAGTTTCAGCAGGCTAGCCAGTTGTGCGTCGCGGTTTTGCTCCACCACGTACACGCGCTCGTGCGTGGCCACAAAATCGTGAATCTCGTGCGTGAACGGATAGGCGCGGATACGCATGTAGTCCACTTTCTTGCTAAATTCCTTCTCGATCTGGTCCATGCTCTCGCGCAGCGCAAAATCGGTGGTGCCGAAGGCCAGAAAGCCGATCTTCGATTTGCCGTTTCTTACCGTCACCGGCGCAGGAACCAGCTTGCGAGCGTGCTCGAACTTGCGCGCCAGCCGGTCCATAATGCCCTGATACTCGCCAGGCTTCTCGGTGTAACCGGCCGCGTCATTGTGGCCTGAGCCCCGGGTGAAGTAAGCAGCTTTGGGATGGTCCGTTCCCGGCAGCGTGCGCCAGCCGATGCCGTCGCCGTCCACATCGCGGTAGCGCGCGAATCCGCCCAGCCGGTTGAGGTCCTCGGCCGTGAGCACCTTGCCGCGATCCAGCGGCTTGGTGGGATAGGCAAAGGGCTCCGACATCCAGTTGTTCATGCCCAGGTCGAGATCAGTGAACACGAAGACCGGGGTTTGCAGCCGCTCTGCCAGGTCGAAGGCCGCGCCGCCCAACTCGAAGCACTCCTTCACGTTCGCGGGCAGCAGAATCACGTGCTTGGTGTCGCCGTGAGAGAGGAACGCTGTCGAAATCAGATCTCCCTGCTGCGTACGCGTGGGCATGCCCGTGGAAGGCCCACTGCGCTGCACGTCGAAGATCACGCCAGGAAGCTCGGCAAAGTACCCCAGGCCGGAGAACTCGGCCATGAGCGAGATGCCCGGTCCGGAGGTTGCGGTCATTGAACGGGCTCCAGCCCATCCAGCGCCCAGGACCATGCCGATGGCGGCAAGCTCGTCCTCGGCCTGCACCACGGCGTAGGTCGCCTTGCCGTCGGGGGTCATGCGCAGCTTCTTGAGCAGGTCAGTGGTGGCCTCGACCAGCGAGGTGGAGGGCGTGATGGGATACCAGGCGACGACCGTCACCCCGGCGAACACCGCGCCCATGGCGCAAGCCGCGTTGCCGTCGATGATGATCTGCCCCGCCGTCTTGTTCGAACGCTCGATGAAGAACGGGTCCTGCTTGGGAAGGTTCTGCTGGGAATAGTCGAAGCCGGCCTTGACCGCGCCGAAGTTCAAGTCGAAGACCTTCTGCTTGCTCGAGAACTGCTTGCGCAGGCCACCCTCCACCACGCCCAGATCAATGTGCAAGATCTGGGCGACCGCGCCCACGTAGACCATGTTCCTGACCAGCTTGCGCAACTTGGCGTTGGGGCAAACCTCGGCGGTGATCTTGTCGATCGGAACTGGATAGAAGACGATGTCGTCGCGATACTGCTTGAGGTCGAGCTTTTCTTCGTAGATGGCCGCGGCGCCCGCAGGCAGCGCCAAAACATCTTCGCGCGCTGTTTCAGGATTCAGCGCCACCAGCACCTCGGATTCGCGCTTGCGAGCGACATATCCATCCTTGCTGGCGCGGATGGTGTACCAGGTAGGCAGTCCGGCGATGTTAGATGGAAAGAGATTCTTCCCGCTGACGGGAACTCCCATTCCGAAGATGCTCTTCAGCAGCACGCTGTTAGCGGATTGCGAGCCGGAGCCGTTCACCGTTGCTACGATGATGCTGAAATCGTTGACGACGCGCTGGCGCGCGCCCGCAGTACCCTGTTCTTGACCCAGGGCTAGGTTTCCTGTCGCCATTTGGCGGGATTCCCTTCCGAAAGATTCAATACACGGCGACGACCTTCTGTGCCTACCAGTGATTATAGTCACCTGCAAACTTTTGCAGGTGTGATTTTAGTCACCTGGAGGCTACGGCGTCCCATTCTGCGGTCTGAAGAAGATCGATTTAGAACCCGCTGACCCTCCTTGAACATGCAACGTGCTTTCCGACCGCGAAGCAAGCCAGGTTTGGTAACGGAGGCCGAGAAGGGGCGGTGCGCGGCTAACGCCTCCTTGCAGATCAACGGGACCGGACTGGAATCCGACCGCCGTTGCGGGCGCGGTCACGCGCGGAAATCAGGCAATCTCCGGCGCCAGCAGATCGGCCATGGTCTCGCGGCGGCGGATCAGGCGCGCTGCGCCGCCCTCGACCAGCACCTCTGCCGGACGCGGGCGGGAGTTGTAGTTGGAGCTTTGCGCCATGCCGTAGGCGCCAGCGTCCAGTAAGGCCACCAGGTCGCCGGCCTCGAGGGGCGGGAGTTTTCGGTCGCGGGCAAAGAAATCGCCGGATTCGCACACCGGACCGACGACATCGACGATCCGCGCCGCACCTGGTCGCGGACGGACGGGCACGATTGTGTGCCAGGCCTGGTAAAGCGCCGGCCGGATCAGGTCGTTCATGGAGGCGTCGGTTACGACAAAGGTCTTCTTGCCATTGCGCTTTACGTAGAGCACGCGCGTCACCAGCGCGCCGGCTTGGGCGGCGATGAAGCGGCCCGGTTCCAATAGCAGCCGGCCGTTGAAACCTTTGAGCGCGCGGTCAAGCACCGACGCGTACTCGGCCACCTTGGCCGCTGCATCAAATCCGCCATCGTGGTAGTCGATGCCCAAGCCGCCGCCGGCATCGACTGCCTTCAATGCGATTCCTTGCCGCTGGAGTTGGCGCAGCAGCTTGCTGACGCGCTCCAGAGCCGCGCCGAACGGCTCCGCGGAACGAATCTGCGAGCCGATGTGGACGCTGGCCCCGTGCGCTTCAAGCCCACGGATGGCGGACGCGCGCTTGTAGATGGCCGGTGCTCGGCGAATGCCGATGCCAAACTTATGCTCGCGCAGGCCGGTGGAGATATAGGGATGCGTTTCGGCAAAGACGTCAGGATTGACGCGCAAGGCAAAGCGGGCGCGAGTTTTGAGCTTGCGCGCGCGTGCAGCCAGCAGATCGAGCTCCGCCTCGCTCTCGACGTTGAATTGCAGGATGCCTGCCTGGAGAGCCAGGTCAATCTCCGCGGCGGTTTTGCCGACACCGGAGAAGACCACGCGGCCCGCAGCTTCAGGGGCGGCAGCCAGCACCCGCTCCAACTCGCCGCCGGAGACAATGTCGAAGCCCGCGCCGCGCGCGGCGAGCAGATTGAGAATGGCGAGCGCGGAGTTGGCCTTTACCGCGTAGCAGATCAGATGCTCGCGGCCGGCGAGCGCGCGCTGAAACAACCCCAACCGCTCCACCATCTGATCGGCGGAGTAGACGTAGAGCGGCGTACCGTGACGGCGCGCCAGGGCCTCAAGCGAGACCGTGGCGCAGGAGAGCGCACGGCCGGGCTGCGGGTGGTGAAAGGGGCGCGCCGATGTCGGTTGGCTCACGGGCTCCGTCCGGAAAAGCGAAAATACACTTCTGAGCGTACAGCATATGGGTGCTTCGGGCGCATCTTCGCGCGGCCGTTACAATGAGCCAATGGCTGGGTTGCCGAAAGTCGATCTCGTAGGCGTGGGACTGAACGCTACGGACACGCTGATTCCGCTTCACGAATACCCGGCGCGCGGCTCGAAGATGGAGTACAGCGCCGCCAGCGTGATGCCTGGAGGCCAAGTGGCGACGGCTACCATCGCCTGCCAAACCTGGGGACTCAGCACCCGCTATGTGGGCAAGCTGGGGGACGACGACGCGGCGCGCCTGCACCGCGAGGCCTTTGACCGCGCGGGCGTCGAGGCGCGGCTGATCACGGTTGCGGGCGGCGTGAGCCCGCAGTCGCTGATTTTGGTGGACGGCGGCGGGGAGCGCACGGTGCTGTGCCGGCGCGACGAGCGCATGACATTGCAGCCCGCAGAGCTGGACTGCGCGTGGATCGAGAATGCGCGCGTGCTGCTAGTGGATGGCCACGATACCGCCGCAGCCGCGCAGGCTGCTGCATGGGCGCATGCCGCCGGAGTTGCGGTGGTGGCCGACCTGGATGAGGCCTATCCCGGCGTCGAGGATCTGATGGCCAACATCGACTACCTGATCGCGAGCCGGGAATTTCCCTGCCGACTGATGGACGAACCCGACCTGAAGGGCGCGCTGCAACGAATGAAATCCCGCTACGGCTGCCGGCTGACCGCAACCACGCTGGGCACAGGCGGCGTTCTCGCATGGGACGGCAAGGAATTTCTTTCGCGCGCGGCCTATCGTGTTCCCGCCGTGGACACGACCGGGGCGGGCGATATCTTCCATGCCGGATTCATCTACGGACTGCTGCAAGGCTGGCCGTTGGAACGGCAGCTCGACTTTTCCTGCGCGGCGGCGGCCATGAACTGCATGGCCCAAGGCGCGCGCGGCGGCATCCAGCCTGTGGAGGCCGTCGAGGGCCTGATGGCAGAAGGGGAACGCTATCCGGCCGAGCGCTTGGCGCGATCCCGGGTTGGCCGCGCGCGGGAAGCCGTTCTGTAACGGGAAGCGCCCCAGCGGCTGCTGCATCCTGCCAGACGGATTTAGAATGAAAGAGGAAGTAGTTCACGTCTCCAGCGCGATGCGCTGGAGACTCCCAGATGGTCTTTGTGCACTACGGAGTAATTGCATGGCACTGATGAAGACATCCAATCCGGCCCTGGGCCAGGATACGTTTCGCAATCTTGCCAGCGGCAGCTACGGCAGCACTATCGATGCCGCGGCCCGGATGACCCTGAGCGGCACGGTGAACAAGACCGGCATATTGCTGCTCTGCGCTCTGGCCTCTGCGGCTTGGGTCTGGAACCTCTTTCTCCAGCAGAACATGGCCGCTGTGGGGCCGCTGCTCGTGTTGGGCGGCATCGGCGGGCTGATTGTCGCCTTCGTTACCATCTTCAAGAAGGAGTGGTCGCCGGTCACCGCGCCCATCTATGCGCTGCTTGAGGGCCTTGTTCTGGGCGGAGCCTCGGCGGCCTTCAATGTCCGCTATCCAGGCATCGCCATGGAAGCCGTCGGGCTGACCTTCGGCACCCTTTTCGTGCTCCTGATGGCTTACCGTTCCGGCCTCATCCGCGTGACGCAGAAGTTCCGTCTGGGCGTGGTGGCGGCCACGGGCGGCATCATGGTCTTCTACTTTGCCGAGATGCTGCTGGGCTTCTTCGGCATCCACTTCAACACGATCAACGGGGCCGGCCCCATCGGTATTCTCTTCAGCCTGTTTGTAGTCGGCATCGCGGCGCTCAACCTGGTCCTCGATTTCGATTTTGTCGAGCAGGGCGTGACCTACGGCGTGCCCAAATACATGGAATGGTACGCCGCTTTCGGCATCATGGTTACCCTGGTTTGGCTGTACCTGGAGATGCTGCGGCTGCTCTCTAAGCTGAACAGCAGAAACTAAGGACAGATCGCGGTCCGGTTCGATGGCCGGGCGAATTTAGACTTACACGCGCGGCCTCTCCGGTCCGAAAATCCGGGACTGGGAGGCCGCGAAATTGCAGCTATCCCTCCCTGACGCCTTCTTGCTGAAGCGCACCTTAAAGCTCCAGTTGCCTGAGCACCAGAAACAGCCGGCGGCCATCGCGCTCGACCGCGAGAAATCGAATCTCTTTATTTCTCTCCCGCCGAGACCGGTTTGCAGCCAGAGGCCGTTGAGCTTACCTCCAAGTTTCCCGGAGGGCTTGCGGCCGGCGCATGCGCGATCTTGCGGGTTTGCGATGAGAGCGCCCAAGACCCGGAGAGTGCCCAACCTGGACGAGATAAGTGATCACCGGAATCGTCTTCCTGCTGGGGTTTTGCGAGTTACTTTTAAGGCGCCCGGCATATCTTTGGGAGATATACCGACCTATCCGTCTTTACGACTATTCGTGGAGGGGGTCGCGTCCTGACTTGTGCCTTATGCGAAGCCCTCTCGCGCCCGCGTGAAATCTCAATCCGGTCTCCTGCCTCCAGAGGAAGAATTGCAGAGGGCGGTTGGAGGTAATCAGCGTCAGAGTAAGTTAGCGGCCCGTAGTGTGGAGGGCGCGTTTCACCTGGCAGCTTGCGACACCATCGCTATCCCCTGCTTTTGCCGCGCATTGCGGGATGAGATGAACCTTGCGGGCCTGCGGCGATAACCAAAATCAGTTTGTTGCAGTCTAAGTAAGTAAGAGAGAGAACGATGGGCTCGGAAGAATTGTGCCCTTGGGGCGTAAGTAACTTTATCCTCAGGAGATTATTATATGAAGTGTAAAGTTTTACTTCCCTTGTTTGCTGCAGTTGCTGTTTTTTTGCTTTTCTTTCCGGCATCTTCTCAAGCCCGGACCACGCATATAAAGGCGCAGAACTCGACCAATTTTCCAAACTCAACCGCGGCGCAACAGGAAGCCATGCAGATGGTTCCGGCGGAAGCTGTTCTCAAGAATAGGATCGATGCCCGCAAGCTCGATCCCGGTGCTAAGTTTCAGGCTGCTCTCTCTGGCAAGGTGCGGTTGAAGAGCGGAGCGGAATTGCCGCGGGGCACTGAACTCATCGGTAAGGTTGTCCGCGACAAGATGCAAGCAGATGGCACCTCTACCTTGGCGCTTCGTTTTACTCGGGCCAGATTGAAGGACGGCAAGGTTATTCCGATCAAGGCAACGATTGTGGGAGTGACGTCACCGGCGGATTTCGATGCCTCCTGGGATGCTTCTCCCGCGGTTTACTGGAGCGACAAGACTCTTCGCGTCGATCAGGTCAACGTTGAATCGGGAGTCAACCTGCACAGTGCAATTGCAAGCGCGAATTCGGGTGTTTTTGTGACCACCAAGAAGGATGACGTGAAGCTACCGGAGGGAGCGCAACTTCTGTTGGCGATCGCTCCAGGTGGAGCCAGCCATCAACGCTCCATGGGATCGGCAAATGCAGGAGCGAGCAGCGGCGCCTAAGCGCCGCAGCTGCCGCCGGTGGGCAAAACCGGAGATGCCTTGCCCGAAGTCACGACCCTGCAGCCGCCGTGACCGCAAGCCGCGGCGGCGCTGCACGGAACGAAGCAACAGATTCTCTGGTTTTGCGGAAAAACTCCATTGCAATAGAGGAAGTTTCTCTGCGGTCAAACTCGATGGGGAAGCGCGACTATCATTTGGCGTAGAGTGGCCGCTCTACGGCGGAGAAGAGGTGCCTGTAAGGGTCTGCGATGCGAGCGAGAGGCGGCGACGGGCTTATTGCGGTCTTTCGATTCCTCCTAGAGTACTGAGGGGCGTGCGATGTGGCGTTTTTTGAGGAAAGCGCCAGGCAGAGGCTGCATTCCAACTCTACGCCAATCGAAGAGCCGCCAAGGCCTTGGGCCAGTGTACGCGCCGCGTATACGACTCCGTGTGGAAGAGAAGAAGCAACCGGCAATCACGCGGCGAACCGCTCGCACGTGGAACGGGATGATTGCCATGGCCCTGTTTGCGGCAGGGCCATGGTTCTTGCGTTCTCATTGGTAAGGCGAAGGTCCCTGCACGCGACTGTACGCCAAGGCCGGAGACCTGTCGAAGAGGCACCGGCGATGCGCGGGGCAGCTTGACGAGCACGCTTCGCGCATGCGGTTAGCGCGGTCTTGCTTTACTTCCCTCCGCCACCACCACCGCCGTGGCCACCGCCACCACCGTGGCCACCACCGCCGCCGTGGCTGCCGCCGCCGTGGAAGCCACTGCCGCCGTGGAAGCCGCCGCCGCCGTGGAGGCCACTGCCGCCATGGAAGCCACTGCCACTGTGGAATCCGCTGCCGCTCGCGCTGTGGTAATAGCCGCGACCTCTCGCGGAGTTATAGCTCCCCCTGACGCCAGGACGAGCTGAGTAACGTCCTACGGGCCGGCCCTCACCAGGAGAGCGGAAGCTGCGATGCGAAAACGCGGTGCCGACGCCCTTATAACCTCCATGGAGCTGCCTGTAAACGGGCTGGACGGCGACGCGGCGTATCGGTGGATAGCGAGGGGCGCTCCCCGCAAAAGCGTTATGCAGTGTGGCGGCTGATCCAAGCGTTCTGATAGCCGTTGGCCGCCCGGAGCCCCAGACCGCGCGATGCGCGGAAACCGGCCGCGATGGCATGGGACGTAAGGCTCGCACTGTATGTCCTCGAATGAGGATCGGGGTGTTCGCCCTGCGCGCGGGCAGGCCCTTGGTGATCACAGTGGGACGGCGGTTGACGGGAATCACGCCATGGGGAATGCGGCCGATGGGACGCCGTGGCGGCGGATTATGGGGAAAGATGATGGGGCGATAGCCTCGGGGACCGAATCCGATGTTGGGCCCGAGGTACATGCCATTGTTCCACCAAGGCATACAGCCGCCCGCTCCTGGCGCCCATCCCCAACCGAAGCCGCTATAGAAGTTCCAGGCCCCGCATTGGAAGGGCAAGTAGCCCCAGGAATAGTCCGAAGCCCAGAGATAGCCGAAACCGGGCGTCCACATCCAATTGCCGTAGCCGTAGGGATCAAATCCGGGGTCAGCGGCAGCATAGGGGGACCAGATAGGGCCTCCGGAGTCTGGAGCGTTGTACCATACGCCGTTGGCATTGAGGTCGTTCCAGGCAGGGTTATTACTGTTTGCGCCAAGGTTTGGCGGGGTCTGAGTTTGATCGGCCGCCTCGGAGGTCAAGGCCTGGTCACGGTCGGAGTTCCAGGCGTCCCAGGAGTCGGGTGGGATCGACTCGGCGATCTCGTAGTTGCCGGGACTGCTGGCGCTCAGAGTGACATTATCGCCGCCGTGCAGGTCAACAGCCGTGGCGCCGCCGCCGCGCTCCAGGTGAGCATTTCCGGAGAAGACGGCCAACTGACCTGGGGGTTGGTCCATAGTGACGCGCAATACGGTGAAGCCGGTGGTAGTGACGACGCTATCGCCAAAATGGACGGTGATTTTGCCGCTCTGGGGGTCATTCTGAAGCTCAAAGTAGGCCAACCCGTTGTTGAGCACTAACTCCGCATCGCCCGAGGCGCCGTGCCCGCGCAAGACTTGCAGCGTGAGTTGGCTGTCGGGCGCCAGACGAGCCACGCTGCCGTCATCGAACTGAATCTCCGCGCGACCGGTGTCGCTGGTGGCGAGGCTCATGCCCTGAAAGAGCGATGTGTTGGCGACGGCCTGCTGGGCAAGCACCTGGCCGTTTTCCGAAAGACTAACATTGCCGTAGACATAGCTCAACCGCAGGGCACGTGTGGGCTGTCCCGCGTCTTGCGCTGGAAGAGGCGGCGCGAGCCAAAGCATCCCCGCCGCCATCGCTGCCATCACCGACAACCACGCTCTTGAAGGGCCCCCGGCGAATCCTTTGCGATTCCCCCTGAAATTCATGGCACCCCGCCTTTCCTACGTTCGTTCGCGATCGCGATGCAGACCTTAGTAACCTCGAATTAAACACCCGCACGGGGAGAAAAGTCGCGGTGCATTGTGAGCGAGCCCGGAATTAGATCCCCTTGTACGCCAACAGTTCTTTGGCTTGCTTTCTGACCAGATACATTACCTGATCGTCCTGGGCCAGCCGCTCAAGAATCCCCCGGATTGCGCACAACTGCTGCGCCTGCCCGTTCTTTGCAGCCTCGGTGAGAAACCGCATCTCCCGATCGAGGCCCAGAGGATCGTGTTCGAGAAACATCTCCAGCCGCGCCCCCTCAAGGATGGTTTGCGCGACCGCTACGAGCGAATCGCTGAGGGCCTGGACTTGCTTGATTCTCGAATAGTTGAAGGCACAGGAGCCGGCGCCGAGCGGCCCGCTGTAACTGAGCTTCTTCCAGCCCTGGAAGGCGACCTTGAGATCGCTTTCGCACGTTTTGTTGAACCAGTTTTGCGCCTGGGCCGTGCGGAAGACGCGCTGTGCAAACTGCGCAGTTACCTGGATGTCGCGGCTGATACTGGGCGCCTCCAGTTCCTGCCCCGGGCTGATGGGCGCGGTGTTTCGTTGGGAGGCGAAGTGTCCGCTGCCGTCGGGATGGAGGGTGAGCGTCCAGTGCGAGGGACTGGCTTGAGGATTGGTAAAATCCATGCTCACCACCGGGGACTGCGCGATGGCGTGCGCGCCCGCCGCCAGCTGGACGGCCAAAGCCAGCCAAGCCGGTTTCATCGTCCGGCCCCCTGCAACGAGAGAGTTTGGAAGGAATGGATGTGACAGATGGCGATGGCCAGGGCGTCAGCGGTGTCCGGAGGCTCTGGAATCGTGTCCAGGTTCAACAACCGGGCAGTCATAAACTGAACCTGCTGTTTCTCCGCGAGGCCGTAGCCAACGACGCTGGATTTGACTTTCAGGGGGGCATACTCAGCCACTGGAATGGCCATGCGGGCCGCCGCCAGCAGCGCCACGCCGCGCACTTGCCCCAGCTTGAGCGCAGACTTGGCGTTCACCGAGTAGAAAACCTCTTCGATGGCCACGACATCAGGCCGCCAGCGCTCCAACTCCGCGGTAAGTTGGCGAAAGACCTGATCCAGGCGCGCGGGCAGAGATTGCGATTTCGCCAAGCGGATGGCGCCCATCGCCCGGGCCACGAGACAAGACTGACGCGCGCTATTGTCCGATTCCACGACGCCAAACCCCGTGATCTCGGTACCGCAATCGATTCCGAAGACCCGCATTGCCTCCAAGTTTACCGCAGAAGCGACAGGGCAACTCGGCCCAGAAACCCTGATTTTGCGGGATACTCGGCGGTGCAGCAGGGCTTGGTCAACTGAGAGGCTGCGGTGCATTCCAAAATGAAAGAGCCGCTCCGTCTGCTGCCAATCTTGGTTCGATACGGAGAGAATTCATGGCGCCTTCATGCGTTTCCCATCGCCGGGGCGAGAAGATAGCAGTATCTGGGCGTAGAGGTGAAGAGGGGCATGACTCCGGCTGCAATGCGGCACGCGGCGGCTCTGTGGCTGCGCCAGGGAATCTCGCCGTGGCGTCTGGCTCTTACGCTGGCGCTGGGCTTTGCCATCGGCTGCCTTCCAGTGGTGGGCATTCCTACGGTCCTCTGCGCGGCCCTGGCGGTGGGGTTGCGGTTGAATCTGCCCGCCATTCAGGCTGCCAACTATGCGGCCATGCCGCTGCAGTTGGCACTGGTAGTTCCCTTTGTTCGCATGGGCGGATGGCTGGTTTCGGCCGGCGCCGGGCATGTTCCACCGGCGGATGTGCTTCTGCATCAACGGGCGCTGGACCTGGCAGCGGGGTTGGGCTGCCTAGCCGGGGAGGCGATTCTGGCGTGGCTGTTGGTGGCCATTCCGGCGGTTTTGCTGATCACTCCGATGCTGGCCGCGATGCTGCGTCGCCTACACTTGCCGGCTCAGCATTGAGGCCGGGGCCGAGTCACTTTTCTATTTGCCGGGGGAGGCACTTGGGTAGCTGTAGCGGCGCTCCGGCACAGGCAGCGCGCTGTCGAGCCAGGCCGTGTAGATCATATCGCGCAACATGGTGGCACCGGCGGCCAGCCGCTGCGCGGTAAATTGCCGCGACTGTGCTGTTCCCGCACCCTCAAAGCCGCCGTCCTTGTCCAACTGGTAGACCTCGTCCACGTAGGTGTGGGTGTTGCGCAGATAGGCTACAAAGGCGTCGAACATGCCGCCGTGGATGGCCTTGACGGGCTTCATATCAGCCTCCACTTCGGAGGGGAGAACGTTGGCGGCGACAAAGGCGCTCTCGAACTGATAGTGAATCTGGTGGCTGGTGGTATAACCATTGGGATTGGGGCCGACCCAGCCGTTGTACTCGACGGTGGTGTGGAGAGGCTGCGAGCCGTCGCCGACGTAGTGGCCCAGCCAAGCCGCATAAAAGATGATCGCCTGCTGGACAGGCATCGTATCCTGTCCTTCGGCTTTCAGATGCCGGTAATCGCGCATTCCCGACTTCAGGCGCTCCCAGACCTCATCGGCTTGCCAGGGTAGAAGGCCGATGGTTTCGGGCCGTTCGCCGGCCGCATAGACCTTGGCGAGAAAGTCGAAGCGCTTGTGGGGCAGAGGGCCGAGTTTGTCCGCCAGTTCCAGGTCGATGAAGTGCTCCGGAGCCTGAACCGCGCTCAACTCCGGCTCCGCCGGCGAGCGCCAGCGGTCCGGTTCCGGACCCAGGTACTCGATCTCCTCAATGGCCGCCGGAGAATGCAGAAAGGCAGGCACATCGGCAGGCAGAGTGTTGGCAGCGAGCATGTTGATCATGCGATGGCCGGCAGCGCCCCATGCACGAGCAATCTGCGCATAACCGGCGAAGCACAAGGCTGCCGCCAACGCCAAGGCCGGGCGATAACAACGAGGCGAATCAATTGTGCGGAACATGGGGAACAGTATATTCCCAGGCAACGGAACGGTTGTGGCTGAGGTGCTAGGGCGTGGCGCCGAGGGACTGGCCGCGGTTTCTGATGGGACGAGCGGAGCGCCCAAGGGCAACGCCACAATTGGCGCATCCTCGCAGGGGCTGAGCCTCACGCGGTTTG
>JAKABE010000014.1:0-345 GCA_021801945.1 Acidobacteriota bacterium | reverse complement strand
CCTTTTCGATTCGCGATCCACGGGCTGGGTGGGCTCCCCAGCTGCGCCGTGGCGCCAAAGCCTCGAATGGGATACAGCGACGCTGTTTCCGTTTTAGCCGCAACCATGAGGTCGCGACATGAGGGGCCTTCCCGGCAGGTTTTGGGAAGGAATCGGTGAAAATATCCGGACTGGGGTTCCGGGGGACAAGCGGGTCGTAACTGGAACGCTTCACACCGTCTTACGGTCCACGATTTGCCTGGGTAGCAGGGCGTAAAGCGCTTATACTACCAGCAAATTGCGCTCGATCCTCTGAGCGCCGTGCAGTCCGTCCGGGTTGGATCTGGATTGGGGGAAACAGAGTTC
>JAKABE010000347.1 GCA_021801945.1 Acidobacteriota bacterium | reverse complement strand
CCGGTGTGCCCGGTGATGAGCGCCTTGATGCCGAGATCGATAATCGCCTTGGCCGCCTGGATGCCTGCTCCCTGCGCGGCATTCAGGTTCACGGAGTTACCCACCGTCTTGGCCTCGTTTGTCCCTAAATCAACAATGACAAAATACTTCGCTCTGCCGAAGCGCGGATCGACAGCGGACTGAATGCCTTCTACTTGAGAGGTGACTGCCAGTTTCATCATGCTTCCCCACCGGCGAGAAAGCACGTCGCGTGCCAATATCTTCACAGGATTTCGAGAGTTCCGAGCGGCTCATCGAAAAGAACTTACCGCTCGTTCAGAGAGTGCCGCCAGGGAAGAACATCAGAGCCGTTGCAAAATGCAACGCTACTTGTTGCGGGTGCTGGCAGGACGCAAGTCGACCGGTGAATCCGCGGCCTTGAGCCGGCGGTAGAGAGTGCTGGGATTGATTCCCAGCTCACGCGCCGCTTGCCGGCGATTGCCGTGGCTTCGAGCCAGCGCCGCTTGCATCATCTGTCGCTGGACCGTGCGCATATTCAGTGCAGTCGCTGCGGCGCCAGATGTCGAGCCGGCAGGACGGAGCTCGACCGGCAAATGCTCAATTTCGATCCGGCCTCCGCGGCAAAGGACAAAGGCCTGCTCGATGATGTTCTCCAGTTCGCGCACATTGCCGGGATAGCTATGTTCCATCAGCCTCGCCATGACATCCGGAGAGACGCCGCCGATGTCTTTCTCCTGTAAACGGTTGAACTTGGCCACGAGATGATCGACCAAGAGCGGCAAGTCTTCGCGCCGTTCTCTCAGCGCCGGAATCCTCAGGTGCACCACGCGAATGCGATAAAAGAGATCCTCGCGGAACTTGCCTTCGCGAACCAGTTGTGTGAGGTCTCGGTTGGTGGCGGCGAGCACGCGTACATTCACTTTGACGGGCTCGGTCGCTCCCAGCGGCTCGATGCAGCGCTCCTGCAACACACGCAGCAACCGCACCTGCATGGCAGGCGAAACATCGCCGATTTCGTCCAGAAAGATCGTGCCTCCGTCGGCCAGCGCAAAACGCCCGGGCTTATCTTTCTTGGCGTCGGTGAAGGCTCCTGCTCTATACCCGAACAACTCCGACTCCAGCAGCGCATCGGGCAGCGCCGCACAATTCACGGCTACGAATCGCTTTTTGCCCCGCGGCGACAGATGATGGATGGCGCGGGCAAAAAGTTCCTTGCCTGTACCGCTCTCCCCCTCAATCAGCACGGTGCTGGGACTCGCTGCTATCTGAGGCAAAATTCCGAAGAGATTGCGCATCGCAGGGCTCCGCCCCACGATATCTTCAAACGTATAGCGCGCCTCCAGCTCTTTGCGCAGTTGCTCGACGTAGCTCAGATCCTGGAAGGTCTCCACGCCGCCGGCAATCTCACCATCCGGGTTGCGCAGCAGCGCGGTCGAGATGCGGATCGGAATCCGGCTGCCATTGACGCCGATGATGCTCGCGGTTGCGCCCACTACCGGCTTGCCGCTTGAGAACGTGCGCAGCAGGGCACAGGCTCCCTCGCAAATGCTGGCCCGGAACACATCCGAGCACTCGCGGCCGAGGGCGTCCTGGCGGCGGACGCCGGTGATGCGCTCGGCGGCGCGGTTGAATGCCGTGATGCGCCACTGGTGATCAACCGTAAAGACGCCTTCGTTGATCGAGTCGAGGATGGGATCGGTACGCTGATCGGCCATTGGGGCAGCGTAATACGTCCCTTTGCATTTTGCAGTGATCCGTCTCACAAGCTCTGCATATTGCAACGCCAAATAGGCGCACTTCCCGAACAACCACCTATTTCCGCAATAAATTACGGTTTTGGTCCACCGGATGCATAGATCCTTTGCGGTGAGGATCGCGATCCCACAATGGAAAGGCCGCATTGCACCCGTCTTCGACGTCGCCGGTCATCTCTTGCTTGTGGATGTAGAAGACGGGGATGAAACGCACCGGGAGGAGAAGCGCCTTGTCAGAGCAGAATTGCCAGCCCGCGCAGCTGAGTTGCTCGGTTACGGCACGGACGTCCTGATCTGCGGCGCCATCTCGGCGCCGCTGCAATTCAGGATTGCCGCCGCTGGTGTTCGGGTCATTGCCTTCGTCTGTGGAGCCGTGGACGAGGTGCTGGCAGCTTATTTGAACGGCAGACTTGCCAGTGAGACATTTGCTATGCCCGGTTGCCGCCGGTGGCGCAGGAGAGGCGGAGAAGATGTTCCGCCGGTTGGCTCTGGCGCGGGCCGCAGGCGCGCCCGGTACGGGCAGGGCCGAAAGAGGACTCAAGATGATTTGACACGCGAAGCCCCTCGATCCGCCGCTGAAAATGAGTTCTTTACCTGCCCTCAGTGCAGTGAGAAAGTGAGCCGCGAATGGGAACCGGGCCAGGCGCGGTCTGTGTGTTCAAGGTGCGGCGCTCCAATCGCGCGTGCTGCGATCGCAGTGATTCATTCGGGTTCGACAAGAAGGAGGCTTTGAAATGCCATTTGAAGATGAAACGGGGCCCCAGGGACAAGGTCCGAGGACGGGCCGTGGACGGGGCCATTGCAAAGGAAATGCGGCGCCGGGACGCTTCAGTTCGGCGCACAGCTTTGGCGTGGGCCGAGGAGGCCGCCGTGGCCTTAGCTGGCGCAACCGACTCCGTGCCGCGGGGCCCGTTGCCGGGGAGATGCCGGCCGCAGTTCCTCCCGCACCGACGAGGCAGCAGAATATTGCGGCATTGAAAACCGCCATCAGCGATCTTGAAAAGACCCTCAGCGAGATCAAGATGCGAGTGGAGAGGCTATAGTCCTTAACCGCCTGTGGTGAGACTCCGAAAGCCTGAATAATCGTCCATCGGGGCGAAAGCCCCGACGATTCTGTTGGTTTAAAGGCGTGGCGAAGGCCATGCGCTTTCAATACCGGCTTGCGCCACTGGTTGTTAAGTGACGCTGCATGCGCTCTGTCGGCGGCTGCGGCGTCCGTTGCGGACGCTGCGGCCGGCGGTGAGTTCTTTTTTGAATCGACCGGACCTAGTGTCCTGTCTCTGAAAGAAGTTGAATGATTTATTTGAGCCGCTTCATCGGATAAAGTGGGAGGAACTCCGATGGGGCGACCGCTTCTTCCGTTATCGATCAAGGCTGAGGATCAGGTGCAGTTGGTGGCCTGGTCCAAGAGGCCGAAAACCGCGCAGGCGTTGGCGATGCGGTCCCGCGTGGTTTTGCTGGCCGCCTCCGGAACCAGCAATACGGCGATTGCGCGACAGTTGGGAGTGACTTTGCAAACCGTGGGCAAATGGCGGCAGCGGTTTCTCGACCAGGGAGTGGACGGGCTGTTGGATGAGCCGCGCCCGGGCACTTCGCGCAAGCTCCGCGACCGGGATGTTGAACTCGTACTGGCGCTGACGCTGGAGTCTGCACCGGTCGGCGCCACGCATTGGTCAACCCGCTCCATGGCCCAGCGCTCCGGCCTCAGCCGTGCTTCGATTCACCGCATCTGGCAAGCGTTCTCGCTGGCCCCGCACCGGTCGGAGACCTTCAAGTTATCCAAAGACCCACTGCTCATTGAAAAAGTGCGCGACATTGTCGGCTTGTATCTGGCTCCCCCGGATCGCGCCCTGGTGCTATGCGTGGACGAGAAGAGCCAGATTCAGGCGCTGGACCGCACTGCGCCGCTGCTGCCCATGCGCCCCGGCCAGATCGAGCGTCGCAGTCATGACTACGTTCGCCATGGCACGACCAGCTTATTTGCCGCCCTGGACGCCAAGACGGGCAAAGTGATTGGACAGACGCAACAGCGCCATCGCTCCGAGGAATTTCGCAGTTTTCCCGACACGATTGAGGCCAATGTGCCGGCCGAACTCGATGTGCGCCTGATCCTGGATAACTACGGCACGCACAAAACGGCACTGATCCGCAACTGGCTGGCCAAGCGTCCGCGCTTCCATCTGCACTTCACGCCCACTTCGGCCAGCTGGCTGAACCTGGTCGAACGATGGTTCGCCGCACTCACGGAAAAACAACTGCGACGCGGCGTTCACCGTTCGACCCGAGAACTGAAGAATGCCATCGCTTCCTTCATTGACAACCACAACCAAGCCCCGAGACCATTCGTCTGGCACAAAACCGCCGACCAGATTCTCGATTCCGTCGCCAGATTTTGTAAACGAACTTTAGAGACAGGACACTGGGAACGAACGCGAGAACCGATGCAATTCCAGCCTGAGCGCCGGCGTTGCGAGGGAACCTGCTGAAGCTGCGCTCGCCCA
>JAKABE010000346.1 GCA_021801945.1 Acidobacteriota bacterium | reverse complement strand
AGCGGCAAACAAGCACTGGCGATTTCGGATACCCAATCCATATCGCAGATACTGCGACGCCCGTTAGTCCGCATTCTCGGGCAAACCCGGTACATCGCCGGCAGCCGCGCAGCCGTCCGCGTCATCGTTTCAGACGCGCACACCGGCACGCCACTCTCGGGCACGCTGCACATAGAGCTTCTCGCTCCCCATCGGCACCAACTGACTCTCTTTGCGGCCAACCTGGATCGCCGCGGCACAGTGCAGGCAGACTTCCGATTTCCCGCGGCATTCACCGGCCACTATCAGATGCGCTATCTCGTGAACACCCCCATTGGCTCAACGGAATACACGCAGCCTGTCACGCTGAAGAACGAAGCCTCGATTTTGCTGACCACTGAGAAACCCATCTATCAGCCTGGGCAAACCATCCACATCCGCGCCCTTGCCCTCATGCGCGCCAGTCACCATGCCGAAGCCGGGCAAAGGATCACCTTCGAAATAGAAGACTCGCGAGGCAACCGGGTCTTTCGCAAGGCCTCTCGAACTGACCCGTTCGGCGTCGCCTTCGCAAAGTTCACTTTGGCCGATGAAGTGAATCTCGGCGCCTACCATCTGCGCGCAATCATGGGTAACCCGCAAGCACCCGCCAACACAGCCGAGCTTACATTCCATGTCGAACGCTACGTCCTGCCAAAGTTCAAAGTTGCAATTGACTTCACAAAGCAGAACAACAAGCCCCGCAGCGACTACCGTCCGGGTGACTACGTCACCGGCACGGTGCGCGCGAACTACTTTTTCGGCAAACCGGTCGCGGACGCAAATATAACCGTGAAAATTACCGGTATGGATGTCGCGGTCTTCAAGGCGGCAACTGCATCGGGCAAGACAAACGCAGCCGGCAGCTATCACTTCCGCCTCAAGCTCCCTTCATATTTCGCAGGCCGTCCCATCGATCAGGGCGCAGCCCGCGCCCTCGTGGAAGCTGCCGTTACGGACTCCGCTTCTCACACCGAGACGCGCGGTGAACCCATTACCGTGAGCGCCTCACCCTTGCTGATCATGGCGATCCCCGAAGGGGGCAAGCTGGTTCCCAACGTCGAGAACGACCTGTTCCTTCTCACTTCCTTTCCCGACGGAAGCCCCGCACGAACGATGCTCACCATCCGCGTACCGCGTGGAAACGGTAGGCGGAATCACACGGACCTGAGGCGCATCTCCACCAATTCATCTGGAGTTGCACTGTTGCGATTCCGCCCGCAACCCGGAATGAATTCCCTGCGCATAAAAGCCGACGACGGGCACGGCAGTCTTGTCTCCATGACGGTGCCCCTGCAACTGCGTACCGGCGCTGACCAGATCCTCCTGCACACCGGTCACGCCGTGGTGAAGGTAGGAGACGCCATCCCACTCAAAGTGCTCTCCACTCGCACGCATGGCACAGTCTTTCTCGACATCGTGAAAGATGGGCAGACCATTCTCACTCGCGACGTGGACTTGAAGGACGGCCAGGCAACACTTAGGGTCGACGCGACACAGGCAATGGCCGGCACGCTCAATATCGACGCCTACATCTTCGGGCGCAACTCGCAGCCCGTCAGCGACCACCGGCTTGTCTTTGTGCAGCCGGCGAACCAATTGAAGATCACGGCTTCCACCAACTCTCCTGTATATCTGCCCGGCTCCGACGCGCGCATCCACTTCCACGTGACCAACACGCACGGCCAGGGAGTGGAAGCTGCTCTAGGTCTTCAGGTGGTGGACGAAGCAGTCTTTGCGCTTGCCGAAAAGCAGCCCGGATTTGCAAAGGTCTTCTTCTATCTCGAAAAGCAACTGATGCAGCCGCGTTATGAAATTCACTCGCTCTCGATGACGCATATCGTCAATGCCGATCAGCCGCTCGGCCGGGCCGACGGAAATCTCGATGCACGCGCCCTCTTTGCCGCGACCCGAATGGTATCGCCCCACAAGCTAGATGTGGTTTTGGATCGCCGGTCGGCAATGCAAACCTTCTGGCGATACCAGGCTCAGTACCGCGAAGCCTTCGTCGCCCAGTTGCGCCATATCGCCTCCCAACTCACGGACCGCGTTCCCGCACGCCCTGCCACCCACACCATCCTCCATGACTTTGCAAAACTCGACCACGGCACAACGCCGCGCGACGCTTGGAACAAGCCTCTTCGCATCGAATCCACCGGTTGGCGATGGGGAGGAAACCGCGTTTTCCGCGTAGTAAGCGCCGGGCCCGACCGGCAATTTGGAACGAGCGACGACTTGTCAGCCTTTCTCGAAGAGCGCTCTGGTGTCATCGCGCATGAACGCGGGCCGGGCGGATTCCTCCGCTTAAAGATGCAGCACAATTACGGCCCGCTCGATCAGCGCGCCAACATCGCCGGATCCATTGCAGATCCAACCGGAGCTGTCATTCCTCGCGCACTCGTGGTGCTTCGCTCCCTCTCAAGAAAGGGTGTGTGGAAGACCCACAGCAATGCAATGGGGAGATTTGCCTTTGCCGCACTCCCACAGGCCGCTACCGGATCGAAGCAACAGCGCCGGGATTCCTCACGGTTGCCACTCGATTCTCGCTCAGCGCCCGCGATCTTGCACAATTCTCCGTGACGCTCGCGGTAGCCAGCGCTACACAAACAGTCATGGTCGCGCACCCGCCAGTAGTGGGCGGCATACTGGGCGGAGTCGCTGGAGCAGGCAACGGGGAAGCGCTCGGACGGTTTATAACCGGGCAGAATGTTGCCCGTCTTCAATCCCCAATGATGAGAGCTCTAGCGGCCCCCGCGCAGCTAGCCTCCAAAATCACCGGAGCCCCCACCAACGAACTGATCACTTCCGCAACTTCGCCAGCTGTGCCGCGCAAAACCCATGTTCGTTCCTATTTCCCTGAGGCGCTTTACATCAATCCTGAGCTCCTCACCGACGCGCACGGCAACGCCAGCGTCACCATTCCAATGGCCGACTCCATCACCACATGGCGCATGGCAATGATTGCATCCACTGCGTCCGGCGCGCTTGGCTCCGGCGACGCACGCATCAAGGTCTTTCAGGATTTCTTCGTGGACCTGGACTTGCCGGTTGCGCTCACCCAGGGGGACCGCATTTCCATCCCTGTCGCTGTCTACAACTACTCCGGAAAATCCGGTCGTGTGCGCGTCAACCTTCAGCCGGCGAACTGGTACTCCCTGCAGAACGACACCGCCACCAAAACAATCAAGGTCGATTCCGGCCAGGTCGCCAGCGTTCACTTCAACCTTGTAGCGAAGCAAATCGGCAAGTTCAAGCTCACCGCCAGCGCCGTTCTTGAAGATGCAGGCGACAAGGCAAGTCATGACATCACAGTCCGCCCGATCAGGGTGCTGCCCAATGGCCGCGAGCAGCAGCAGGTTTTCAACGGCCACCTGGAAAACACGGCGCAGCGCGAAATCCGCTTCCCCTCTGCATCCATACCCGGCGCCACCAGTATTCTTGTTCGCCTTTACCCTGGCCCGCTGAGCCAGGTTGTGGAAGGAATGGACAGCATCCTGCGCATGCCTTTTGGCTGCTTTGAGCAAACATCCTCCACGACTTACCCGAACGTGCTCGCGCTCAACTACATGAAGCGCACCGGCAAACTCCCCCCCGAGATCCGCGCCAAAGCAGAAGGCTACATTTCCACCGGTTACCAACGCCTGCTCACCTTCGAAGTCCCCGGCGGAGGTTTCTCCTGGTTTGGACGCGCGCCCGCCAACAAGATCCTCACCGCATACGGGCTCATGGAGTTCCACGATATGTCCAAAGTCTCCGATGTGGATCCCCGGCTGATCAACCGCACGCGCAACTGGCTCATCGCTCAGCAGCAGCCCGACGGCAGTTGGAAACCGGACACCCAATTCATCAACGAAGGCGCCACCAATCATTTCAACTCGAACGTGCTGCGGATCACTGCGTATATCGCCTGGGCCCTCGCCGACACGGGCTATCATGGCGCTGCCATCGACAAAGCCAAACAATACATCCAGTCGCGCGATTGGTCGCAGTCCGATGCTTACACGCTCGCCGTCATCGCGAACTTCGCCGTCAGCTACGCCCGGGATCGCGCCTTCACACGAAATGCCATGCGGGCGCTGCTCGATGCGCGCCGCGAGCACGGTGACCAGGTCTCGTGGACGACCAGGGAAACCAGCGTCTACTCAACCGGCCAAAGCGCGGCCGTCGAGACCACCGGACTGGCCACGCAGGCGTTGATCCAATGGGGACAAGCCGATAATGTCGTTCGCAAGGCGCTCCATTACATCGAGTCA
>JAKABE010000345.1 GCA_021801945.1 Acidobacteriota bacterium | reverse complement strand
GCCGTACATGGTTTTGACGTGCACATTCGCGCGTGCGCCGCGCGCAAAGCCTTCAAAAAAGTCCGTCACTAGTTCGGATTGCAGGTCGCCGACCAGCCGCGTGCGCACTTTGGTGTCCACGGCGTAGGCCGTACGTCCGCTCAGGTCCACGGCGGCAACGGCGAGCGTCTCGTCCATGGACATGACGAAGTAGCCGGCGCGCAGAATGCCGCGCTTGTCACCGAGGGCGCGGTCAAAGGCTTCGCCGAGGGCGATGCCCACGTCTTCGACCGTGTGGTGCTGATCGACATCCAGATCGCCTTTGCAGGCGAGGTTGAGGTCAAAAGCGCCATGGCGCGTGAAAAGCTCCAGCATGTGATCGAAGAATCGGATGCCGGTGGAGACGTTGTATCGGCCTTGGCCCTCGATCGTCAGTTGCAGGTCAATGCGCGTTTCGGCGGTATGGCGCACGATGGTTGCGGTGCGTTTGCCGGTCTCCCAAGTCTCATCTGCCGCTTTGGATTTCGTGGTGCTCTTCTTCGTTCTCATCGCGTCTCGCTTTCTGCCCGCAGCGCGGCCAGCGTTTCGTTGAGGGCTGCGGCGGCTTGCCGCATCTGCTCGCGGGTTCCGATGGTGATACGCACGCGGCCGTCGCAGCCGGGATCGCTCGACCGGTCGCGCACCAGCACGCCCCTGGCGCGCATCAGCCGGACAAACTCTGCGTGCCGCGCGCCAATCTCAATCAGAATAAAGTTGGCGCGGCTGGGCCAGCGGCGCACTCCCGCCGCATCGAGCGCGGCTTCGAACTCGCCACACGCGGCAAGCACCTCGCCCACGTACCAATCCAAGTAAGCCGTGTCTTCGAGCGCCGCCGGCAGGCAGGTGAGAGCCAGCGAGTTCACGCTATAGGGCGAAAGCACGCGGCGCACCCAGCGCATCAGTTCGGCGGGACCCGCCAAAAGCCCGAGGCGCAAACCGGCCAGACCGTAGGCCTTCGAGAAAGTGCGCGCCACCACAAGATTAGGCAGCGTACCCACGAGGTCCATCACCGTTTCGCCACAAAAATGGAAGTAAGCTTCGTCCACCAAAAGCACGGCCTGCGGCGCGCAGCGCGCAAGTTCGAGAAGCTGCCCGCGCGTAGCGGTCGAGCCGGACGGGCTGTTGGGATTGGCGATGGCGATGATCTTGGTCTGAGGCGTGACCGCGCCGAGCAAGTGCTCGAAGGGAAACCGCAAATCATCCGCGGCCTGGACGGCGACGGCCTTGGCCTCCGTTGCCGAGGCGTAGACCTGGTACATGGTATAGGTGGGCACGGGGAGCAGCAACTGATCACCGGCCTCGAGGAAGGCCTCGAAGAGCACGTGAATGGCCTCATCGACACCGTTGGTAAGCGCCACCTGCTCCGCGCGCAGACCGAGATGCGTGGCCACGATGGCTTCGACAGGCTCGCGCTCGGGATAGCGCGTGAGCGAACCGCTGGAGATGCGGGCCAGCACTTCGCGCACCTTCGGCGAACAGGCTACCGTGTTCTCGTTGAAGTCCAGGCGCAACGCATCGCGGCTGCCGAGCGGAGGGTGATACTCCTGCATCGCCTGCACACGCGCGCGGGGCACGGGAGTAATCGTAGTCAGCACTTCAGCCACGGGACCTCCTTTTTCCTCGGGCATTGCTGCCAAGCCGTACACGGATGGCCGCGGCGTGGGCGGCAAGCCCTTCGGCTTCCGCCAGCAGCGCCGCCTTCGGTCCCAATCCCCGCAGCGCCTGCGCCGTGTACTCCTGCACGGTGATGAGCTTGACGAAATCGTTCACGCTTAATCCGCCACGCACTCGCGCCATGCCGCCAGTGGGCAATGTGTGATTGGGACCGGAGATATAGTCGCCCATGGGCTGCGCCGACCAGCGGCCGACAAAGACGGAGCCTGCATTCTGCACCCAGACTAGATCGGCGGCTGAGTCGACGGTGAGATGCTCGGGAGCAATGCGATTGGTGATCTCGCGTGCTTCCTCAACCGATCCGGCCAGGAAGACGTACCCATTGCGGCCGAGCGCCGCGCGCGCCACGGCATTTTCGCGGCTGCGCAGCTTGGCCTCGGCGATCACGGCATGGGCCAGCTCCGCGCGCGTGGTGATGAAGATGGCCAGCGCCTCGGGATCGTGCTCGGCCTGAGCAACGAGATCCGATGCAATCGCGGGTGCATCGCCGCGCTCGCTGGTGACGACGATCTCCGTCGGGCCGGCAAGCATGTCGATGGCGCAGTCGAAGGCGACCAGCTCTTTTGCTGCGGTCACGTAGAGATTGCCGGGACCGACGATCTTATCCACACGCGGAATGCTCGCGGTTCCGTAGGCCAGCGCCGCCACAGCGTGCGCGCCGCCCAGGCGATAAAACTCCTCGATCCCCAGAAGATGCGCCGCGGCCAGAGTTTCGCGCGCAGGTTTGGGCGAGACGGCAACAATGCGCGCAACGCCCGCCACCTGCGCCGGAATCGCCGTCATCAGCAGCGTGGAGGGCAGCGGATGCCGGCCGCTGGGCACGTAGCAGCCGACGGAGGCAAGCGGGCGCACGAGCTGGCTCGTCACTAAGCCTTCCAGCGGAGAAGCGCTCCACGATTTCGGCCTCTGGCGCAGCGCAAAACGGCGAATCTGCGCAGCAGCCGTGGAGAGCGCGCCGCGCAGCGCAGGATCGAGCCCATTCCACGCCACGGCCATCTCTTCCTGAGTCACGCGCAAAACGCCAGGGCCAGCCAAGCCGTCGAACTGAACCGCGTAGCGCAACAACGCGCGGTCGCCACGGCTGCGCACGTCGGCCACGATGCGGCGGACTGCCGGCATAACCGAATCGAGGAACGCACCGCCGCGATCGCACAGTGCGGCCATCGTCTCTGCCGCGGTTTGCGCATTTCGTCCTTTGGTCCGGATCAGTTTCATCATTCGTCCCCGGTTAAAGCACCACTTTGTTCAGCGGATATTCGACGATGCCCGCCGCACCCGCCGCCTTGAGCCGCGGGATCACGTCGCGGGCCACGCGTTCTTCGACAATGGTGTTCACGGCCACCCACTCGGCATCGCTCAACTGCGAGATGGTGGGCGAGTTGAGCGCGGGCAGCACGGCCAGCACGGCTTCCAGATCCGCGCGCTTGACGTTGAGCATGAGACCCACCTGCGCCTGGGCGTCGATGGCGCCGCGCAGCATGGTTGCAATCTGATCGATCTTCTGCCGCTTCCAGCCGTCGGCCAGCGCGGCCTTGCCCGCGATCAGGTGCGTCTCGCTTTCCATGACCGTATCAATGATCTTGAGGTGGTTCGCTTTGAGCGAGCTGCCCGTTTCGGTCACCTCCACGATGGCGTCGGCCAGCATGGGCGGCTTGACTTCGGTCGCGCCCCAGCTGAACTCCACCTTCACGTTCACGCCTTTCGAGGCAAAGTAGCGTTTGCTGGTTTCCACAAGCTCAGTGGCGATCGTTTTGCCCTCGAGATCTTCAGCCCTTTCGTAGCCGCTGGACTCGGGAACGGCCAGCACCCAGCGCACCTTGCGCCGGCTCTGCTTGGCGTAGGTCAGCGTGGTGACGCTCTCTACCTCCAGACCGCTCTCCACAACCCAGTCGATGCCGGTCAGGCCCGCATCCAGCACGCCGTGATCCACGTAGCGCGCCATCTCCTGGGCGCGAATCAACATGCACTCGATCTCGCTGTCGTCGATTGAAGGAAAGTAGGAGCGGCCATCGGCGTAGATGTTCCAGCCCGCGCGCTTGAAGAGCGCCATGGTCGCCTCCTGCAGACTGCCCTTGGGAATTCCGAGACGAAGTTTGTTAGCCACGGTCAGCCTCCGCACTTTGGGCGTTCACGCCGAGGGGACGCGTAAAGCAGCTCACCGTGCCCTCGTGGCAGACCAGGCCGTCGCCTTCCACCTCGACGCGAAACAGCAGCGTGTCGTTGTCGCAGTCGGTTGAGGCCGTGATCACGCGCAGGCGGTTGCCGCTGGTCTCGCCCTTCATCCAAAGCTTCTGCCGGGTGCGGCTCCAGAAGGTCACGAAACCGCTCTCCTTGGTTTTGGCGTAGCTGGCCGCGTTCAGAAAGCCCAGCATCAGCACTTGGCCAGTGCGCGCATCCTGCACGATGCCGGGCACCAGGCCGTCCATTTTGTCGAAGTCGATTGTAGCTGTGTTCTCGGTCATGTTCTTCCTTGTCTTCGCTTGGAATTTGTGGCATAAAAAAGCCCACCAGCGTCGATCGCCGGCGGGCTTGGTATTTCTTCCTGATCTCTCTGGCTGTCTAGTTCAGGCCATGGCAGTCCGCCGGCATGGGTT
>JAKABE010000013.1 GCA_021801945.1 Acidobacteriota bacterium | reverse complement strand
TCTCCCTAATCACTGGATACATCGAATTCAGAAAACCGCGCAAATCTGACGCACGCGGCGGCATGTCAATGCGCGTGGAACCGCTGATTACGAATCTGCGGTTCTTTCCTCTTCACTGGAGGGGCGCGCACTGTTCGAGACGAGGTCGAGAAGGAGGCCGCCGCGCCTGCCGGGCTGACAGTCGGTATAGCCTGTGCAAACCCGGGCGATAGACTCCAGTCAGAATGAGCGCTTCATCTTCAGGCCCCGGCGCCCCGACGGAAGAGATCGCGGGCCTTGTCGAGCGGGTGACGTTTTTCAACGAGGAGAGCGGGTTCGCCGTGCTCAGGGTGAAGGTCCGCGGGCAGCGGGATCTGGTGACGGTCCTCGGCTCCGTGCCTTCGGTAAGCGCCGGGGAGTGGCTTACGGGCAGAGGCTGGTGGGTCCGCGACAAAGAACACGGCCTGCAGTTCAAAGCCCAGATACTGAAGACGACCCCGCCGACCACAAGCGAAGGCGTCGAGCGGTACCTGGGAGGCGGCTTCGTCAAGGGAGTCGGGCCGGTGCTGGCCAAAAAGCTGGTCAGCCATTTCGGCGCCGATGTGCTGAAGGTGATCGGCGAGAATCCCGCCGGGCTCGAGCAGGTTGACGGCATCGGCCCCAAGCGCCGGGAGCGGATCGCCACCGCCTGGGAGGATGGCCTCCGGATCCGCGAGATCATGCTCTTCCTGCACAGCCACGGTGTCAGTACCGGCCGTGCGGTCCGGATCTACAAGGCGTACGGAAGCCTGGCCATCCAGACCGTGCGGGAGAACCCGTACACCCTGGCCAAAGAGATCCACGGCATCGGCTTCGCCACCGCGGACCGGATCGCCCAAAGCGTCGGCATCCCGAAAGACTCCAGAAGCCGGGCCCGGGCAGGCATCGATCACGTTCTGCTGGAGGCTACATCGGAGGGCCATTGCGCCCTGCCGCTGGAAAAACTGAAGGCCGCGGCCGTGAAGCTGCTGGACGTGCCGGCGGAGATCGTCGAGCGGGCGCTCTCGGGGATGCTGACCGGCGGTTCGCTGATTCTCGAAGAAATCGACGGAGAGCCTTTGGTCTTTTTGCCCCATCTGAGGCGGGCCGAGCAGGGAATCGCGGCCAGAATCGGGCGGCTGGCCTCCTCGCCGCCCCCCTATCCGCCGATCATTTACGAAAAGGCCGTCCAGTGGTGCGAGACGCGCACCGGCAAAACCCTGGCGCCGAGCCAGCGGGAGGCGCTGAAGACGGTCCTGGCCAGCCGCGCCGCCATCGTCACCGGCGGCCCTGGCGTGGGCAAGACCACGCTGGTCAATTCGATCCTGATGATCCTGCGGGCCAAAAAAGTGAAATGCCTGCTGTGCGCGCCCACCGGCAGGGCGGCCAAACGCCTGACGGAGACCACCGGAATCGAGGCTAAGACCATTCACCGGCTTCTCGAGATCGATCCGGCCACGGGGAAGTTCAAGCGCAATGAGGATCAACCGCTCGAATGCGATCTTTTGGTCGTCGACGAGACCTCGATGGTGGACGTGCCGCTTCTGCACGCACTGCTGCGCGCGTTGCCAAAAAACTCGGCGCTGATTCTGGTCGGCGATGTCGATCAGCTCCCCTCGGTGGGCCCGGGGAACGCGCTGCGCGACCTGATCGAGAGCGATCTGGTGCCTGTTGTCCGCCTGACAGAGATCTTTCGCCAGGCTGCGGTGAGCAGGATCGTCACGGGCGCGCACCTGATCCGCCAGGGGAAAATGCCGGATCTTGGCGCTGCCGGGCCCGGTTCCGACTTCCACTTCATCGAGCGCGAGACTCCGGAGGAGATCGCCGCCATCCTCGTCCGGCTGGTCCAGGACCGGATCCCGAAAGGGCAGAGTCTCGATCCGATCGAGGATATACAGGTTCTGTGTCCAATGAACCGCGGATTGATCGGCGTCCGCGAGCTCAACACCGCGCTCCAGCGGGCCCTGAACCCGCCCCGGCAGGGAGAGCCGGCCGCCGAACGGTTCGGATGGAGGTTCCAGATCCGCGACAAGGTGATCCAGACCGAGAACAACTACAAAAAGGAGGTCTTCAACGGCGATATCGGCGTCGTCGAGAAGATCGATCCCGTCGAGCAGGAGGTTTCCGTCCGTTACGACGGCCGGATGGTGACCTACGACTACGGGGAACTCGATGAGGTCTCGCCGGCCTACGCGATCACCATCCATAAGGCCCAGGGTTCGGAGTTTCCGGCGGTGGTGATCCCGGTGGCCATGCAGCATTTCATGCTGCTGGAGCGAAACCTGATCTACACCGGGATCACGCGCGCCAGGAAGTTTCTGGTGGTGGCCGGGCAGAGAAAGGCTCTCGGCGTGGCCGTCAGGAACGACCGGTCGCGCAAGCGGTACTCGGGACTGCTCAGCAGCCTCAGGGAAACAGCGCGTCCCGTCGTAGCCTGAAACGAGAAGACCGTCGAATCCACGCATGCCCACGGATCGAAAGCCCGACCCCATCAAACGCAGGCGACTGCGCCACGCCGAGCGAAAGCTCAAGGAGGCCCGGCGGCAGCTGGCGCGGACCGAGCGCAGCATCTTGTACTGGTCCAGGATCGTGGCCGACCTGAAACACGAACGCATGCGGGCCATTCAGCCACCGCTCTGGCCCGAAGAAGAGAGCGAAAGCCGCAATGCGGGTGGCGGCGCGGACGGGAAAGAACAGAGCGCTGGCTCGTAAGGCCGGTGCTATATCCTGGTGGGCGCCACCAAAACAATGAGCGAAGAAGCCAGGTACGGGACTGATTGGACCGACGGTGAGCTGGACCTGATCGTTGCGGACTATTTCGCGATGTTCGCCGACGAGCTGGCTGGCAGGCCCTACGTCAAGGCCAGGCACAACGCAGAGTTGAGAGAAAAAATTCAGCGCGAACGCGGATCGGTGGAGTTCAAATACCAGAACATTTCGGCCGTGCTCGAGAAACTCGGCACACGATGGATCCCCGGCTATAAGCCGGCGCGGCACTACCAGGCGTCCATCGCCGAAGCGATTTCACGTTACCTGGCCGGCAACCCGGCCGCGCTCGATATACCCGTCGCTTCGTGTCAGCTTCCGGAGGCGGACAGCGTATTCGTCAAGCCGCCGCCAGCCAAAGAGCCACGGGAGCAGATCCCGGCGGCTATGCGCCGCCTGATCGCAAAATATGACCCGACGGAGCGTGACCGTCGCAATCGCGCGCTGGGGAGGGCCGGAGAGGAATTCGTGCTGGAACTCGAGCGCCGGCAGCTCGCCGGCCAGGGCCGTCAGAATCTCTCGCGGAAAGTCCGCTGGATCGCCGACGAGGAGGGAGACGGAGCCGGATACGATGTGCTGTCGTTCACTCCCGCCGGCGGCGAGCGCCTGATCGAGGTGAAGACTACGAATGGTTCGGCGCGGACGCCGTTCTTTCTTTCACGCAATGAAATCGAAGTGTCGAAGCTGCGCCCGGAGGATTGGCGAATCTACCGCGTCCATCTCTTCGCCACTTCGCCCCGGATCTTCGCCCTGGCCCCACCCCTGGATGGCGTGCTGCACTTACGGCCGGAGCTGTGGAAGGCATCATTGTGACTGCCCAGAAAGTCGGGGAGGGCGGTTGTTTTTACATCTTTGGCTTTTCGGAATTTTTGGGAATTCGCATCCTGACGAAACTTTTAATCAAAGGCCATTCCGAACTAGTGGTGGTGTCTTTGCGAAGCTTAAACCAAAAGCTGTTTGTGCCGATATTTGGCGTGATGGACGTATTAGGAATAGATGGCGTAGTGACGAGCGGGAAGCAAACGTTTGCGAGCAAGAAGATTTATGTCTTAAAAGCCAGAGTCGTCGAGAAGCCGACTAAATGCCCGACTTGCCACGCTGGTAAACCTCATTATCATGACGAGCGGCCGCTCGGTTTCTTCGATGTCCCATCAGGTAATTTCCGCGTCTTCGTCGAGATGCAAGTCACTCGTTATCGATGTAAGAATTGCAACTCCGTTTTTCCGCACCGCCCGGAGGGGTTGGCTCAAAAACACAGATTGACAACCAGGTGCCTTGAATACATCGCCGAAGAAAGCATGAAGGATACCTTCAGAGAAATCGGGCGGAAAGTGGGGTGCGACGATCAGACGGTGAGGTCCGTTGCAAAGAAGCATATCGCCAGATTACGAGCCGAACACCCCCCCTATTTGCCTCAATGGCTCGCCATAGACGAAACGCATCTGGGGAAGAAAGAATACTGTGTTCTCAGCGATTTAGATCGAAAGCGAAGCGTCGATCTTCTGACAAACACCAGGGGAGTGACAGTTTCCAGGTGGCTCTCAAACTTTCCCAGGAAACCAATTCCGAAGGGAGTGACCATGGACATGACCAAGCGGTATCGGAATGCCATGTATGACTACTTCCCGGGTGTTCTGGTCGTCATCGACAAATTCCACGTCGTGGATAAGGCCAAGAAATCGCTTGATGATTGGTGCAACAGGCTCGCAGAAGAGAAAGTCCAAAAAAATAAAGAAGATAAGTCTGAAAAAGGGAAGAAGGCCCAGAAGACAACCGCTCATACAGGGCGGCGCGACCGGGCGCTGATCCAGGTGCGCGCGCATAAGCTGGGCAGCATGACAAGAACGCTTATGAGAGACGCCTGGCTAAAGAATGAACCCGAATTGCAAAAGGCGTACTGGTTGAAGGAGGAGCTTTTCAAAATCTACGATTGTAAGACTCGGGATGAGGCGGCAGCTAAGCTCGAAGAGTGGCGGGCAAAGGTAAACAACTCACCGCGGATGCGCCAAGCGTTCAGAAAGGTGCTGACCTGCACCAAAAACTGGAAATTCGAGATCCTGGCATACTTCTATCCCAATGCGAGAAAAACCAATGCTTTCGCCGAGCAGCAGAACCGAAAAGCCAAGGCTATTTACCGGCAAGGCAGGCGCCTCGAGTTCGACATGATTCGTGCCAAGTTGCTGTACGGCGATCATGAGAAGCTCGGCAACGCCCGTCTTTACAATTCCACTGCGACCGTCCGCAAGCAGCGGAACTCCTACAAGCGGCCGATCAAACGCGACGACAGGATGCTGGTGCAGATAAGGAGATGCGACAACCTTCAAGGCGTCCGAGAAAAACTCGTCGCACAAGAAGGGCACCACTGCCATCGCTGTGGCGCCGCGAATCCAGATGATCGTCTGGAGCTGCACTATGGGAGACTCCCGAAGGACAAAGCCGATGAATTTATGGTGGTGTGTCCGAACTGTCATGAAGAGATCCATCAGATGATGGACGAAAGTCACAAGTAGAGTTTTGAACGTTGCTTTCGGGTGTACCAGACCCTCACACCCTCGAGCCGCACAGTATCGCGGCAAATCGCGTGCGTATTAAGTCCTTTTTCCTTTCCCTAACACCAATCGCAGCAGTTCTTTAAGTTCAATCTAACAACCAAAGGAAATGCATATGACCGGCCAGAGAATCGGTTACAAACGTGTGTCCACGTTAGACCAAAATACCGCCAGGCAGCTTGATGGAATACCCCTCGACAAATGTTACGAAGACAAAGCAAGCGGCAAAGACGCCCACCGGCCACAGCTGCAAGCCGCCCTCGAATACTGCCGTGAAGGAGACACCCTTGTCGTCCACAGTATGGACCGGCTCGCCCGCAATATGGTGGCCCTTCGGGGCATGGTGGACGATTTGACCGCCCGCGGCATCGTCGTGGAATTCGTGAAAGAAAATCTGCGCTTTGTTGGCAAGGATTCCGCGACGGCAATCCTTCTCTTATCGCTTTTGGGCGCGGTGGCCGAATTCGAACGCGCTCTTATACTCGAGCGCCAGAGAGAGGGTATAGCGCTGGCCAAGGCGGCTGGCCGCTATAAGGGGCGCCGCCGGACTTTGAGCGAGTCTCAGATCGTCGAGCTTCAAGAGCGAGTTGCTGCCGGAGAGCGAAAAACAGATTTGGCGCGGCAATTTGGGGTTCGCCGGGAAACAGTGTATTCCTACTTGCGAATTCCCTGCCGATCGAACGCGGAAAAACATGCGTAAACACAGGGCCTTTGCTCGATTGCTGTGCCCACCACTTTTTCCGCAAGGCAGTTTCTTTAGCGCATCTGAGGTAAAGCTGCCCCACCAGTTTTTCCGCAAAGCCAAAGGGGGTGGCTTCGCCACCCCAGCCCGGGCGCAGAAGTGTATCTGATTTGAGTTCACTCAGCTCGAATCGGATGAACTACGTTTACGTTTTCTCCCAACCAACCACACCACAACTAACCCGCGGCCCGCCCGCGCTCGTTGCCTTTATGGCCTCGGAGCGGCGGGCCGTTTTGTTTTTCGGACCAACAGGAGACCAACATGGACCTTCAACAGTTCCTTTCTCGATCTTCAGGCTCGTTTTCCGCAGCCTTCAATTCCCGCCACTACAATCAGGACCTGTCCGACGAGGTGCGCGAGCTGGCGCACATGGGCCTGAAACTTTTCCCCGTGAGCCTGGCCGCTAAGCTCGCCGGGGACCCCGACCGGTTGATCGCCGAGGCAACCGATGACATTTCGCTGCTCAAAGAGTTGTCGGCCGCCGCGCAGCCGTTGTGGGGGTACCGCCTCGCCCTGGGCCTTTCCGGTCTGTGCGTTCTGGTCCTCGATGGAGCGGTGGGCAGGACATCGTTTGCCGCTCTCGTTCCTGACCTCGACGAATGCCTCACGCTCCAGGGGCGTCGCGGAGACGTGGTATTCGCCTTCTTCCGGCAGCCAGCGGGAATAAAGCGGATCGCCAAGGCGCGGAAACTGGCGCGGGGCGTGAGCCTTCTCGGCGAGGGAGCAGGTTTCGACGTGCCCCCGACCGGAGGCGCAATCTGGACCAATCTAGGCGCCGCCCCCGAGATCGAAGCGCTCCCGTACGCCCTGCGCGAGCTGCTCGCATCGGAGTCCCCGGACAGTCCTCCTGGACGCGCGATGCCCGCGCCAAAGCCTTCTCCCCGCCCGGCCCCCTGCCGCTCCACCGTATATTTCCCGCGGCCCGATAAGGCTCCGCGCCGGGGGCATCCGGTCTGCGGCCAGCGCGGAGGGTACCGCATTTCCCGCCGCCGGTAGCGATTCCAGGTTTTGATCCGCACTCACCTTCAACCACACCAATCGGCCCGCCACGTCTCCGTCGCGTGGCGTAGCGGGCTACAAAGGAGGATCATTTTTGGAAAACGAAACAGTTGTCCAAATGTACCTGGCCAGGACCAGCGCCCAGTTCGAAAAAACGGATCGATTCTTGAGCAACGAGGAACAAGACACGCTGAACGGCCGCATCTGCAGCTTCTGTAAGTCACCTCTTCCGCCGAAAACCGCCCGAGGGCAGTGCTATTGCGCGCATTGTCCGCCCGCCGGAGCCCACCACGTCCGGATGGACTTTCGCTTTATCGAGCGGCGGTGGCGCTGTGGCTTCTGGGATGCCGATGCAGGCGAGATGCTGCCCGCCCGGCTGTGCTTCGCGCATGCCGACAGCCTGTATGTGCTTGCGCGGCGGGGGAGAGGCTTTATCGGCGGTGGGAGCCTCGCCAAGTTCAACTTGTTCAATGCCATAGGGAACGGCCGTGGCGCCATCAGCCTCACGCTCGACGAGTCCCAGTACCAGGCGTTGCTTGCCGCAGACCAGAGAAAGACAACGCTAACCAGCACCCTGACCGACGGCAAATAGCCAGCCCGAGATGGCCCAACCGGCGCGACGAGCGCTTTTAAGAAAGGAAACTTCAATGACTTTACTTCGAAAGACAGACAACGCCACCCTGAACGGCTGGCCCGCCGTGGGCGCGCTTGCTATGATCCTGCTCACTAACGTGAGCACCGCTCTCGTCCTGGCGTGGCCGCTAGCGTGGCTGGCAAGCGCCGTATTCGGCGGAGGCTCGGCCTCGGCCCTCCGCGCCCTCTTCGCCGAAGGCCATTTGAGCTATTGGCGCTGCGTGGGCCTCTTCGCGATGTGGCATGTGGCGCGGATCCGGATCAAGTTCTCAGGTCCTTGGCAGGTCAAGGTAGAAGGCAAACTGTAGGTGAACGCCGGCGCTAAGAGTCGGCGCATTTCCGGCGGCGCGAGGGCCCACGCCGTTGTGGGCGGGTTGTCGGAGCCGATGCCCGCCGGCGTCGGCCCTGACCGCGCATGATAATGTCCTTTGTCATGCGTGATAGATTTGTTTACTTCTGAGTAATGTCAGACTGGGCGATCCTACCAAGCCTCGCCGACCTCAGGTTGGAGGCCGCGAACCTAAACATGGAGAAGAGCGCGGGAAGGCCCGCTGAGGGCCTTCCCGATGAGAGATTACTTCCTTCCCCTGTGCGCTTCAAGTTCGGCACGAAGCACGCGAAGCTGCAACTTCATGTGCAGGTTGTCCCAGTGACCGCGATTCTTTCCCAGGTGGTCGGGAGTGCGGCCTATCTCCTTAGTGGCGTTGTAAGTTTCCTCTACAAGTTCTGAGCCGGCGTCGTGCCACAGACGAAGCACGCTCTTGAACCCGCCACGCCAAGTCGCATTGCCCGAATCATCGAGCACAACCATGTTACGAAATGCTGCCAACATGGGATATGACGCACCCTTCGTCAGGCGGTACTTACTCGGCGTGAGCTGAGCGAAGGGAAACTCCATCAAGCGTTCGCCAGCTGCCTCTTCAACAATGTTCATCTTGCCCGCGCTGCCGCCAGATTCGTTGTGAATGTCGCGGAAGTCGTGGCGGATGTGGTCGTACAGCATCAGCGCTTCGTGCAGAATCGGGCGAAGGCGATAGTACTTGCTGCTCTTCAGCTTCTTGCGATTCTCCTCGAAGTCGTCTGCGAATTTCTTCAGCGGAATGCTCCATTTTTCGTAGGCTGAGATCGGATGCTTGCTGACGTTGTTAGGGAAGTCAATGATATTGAACATCTCCAGAACGCTGATGAGGTCGCGAACGTCGTAGGCCGTGCTGTCGGATTCGCGCCACGCGATCATTTCACCATATGACTTGCCTGCAACCTCTGCCTTGAGCCACTCGAACACGCCGTCGATGTTGTAAATCGACTTCGGTGCTACCTGCATTCCGGTGTTGAGTCCACGAGCTATATCAGTGACCAGATCGTCCTCGACGCCGGTGCGGACGTACACTTCGACGAACTGATCAGGGTGTGTGGTCTTCTCGGCGTTGCACTGTTCGATGATCTTTGCTGTGTGTGCACCGTCCACGATGCCGCCATCATTGTCATCGATGATGATCTCGTATATCTCATCGTCTTTATCGACGAGGCGAGCACTCACAGCGAGGATTGTGATGCCCTTGTTCATCAGGTCGAAGCTGCCAGGTTTCGACTCGGTACCTTCAAGGCTTTCGCGCACGTCGCGGTAAACGAGGCGATTCAGTCCCACGGGTTCGCGGGCGTTGACTGACGTACTGATGCCGGCTGGAAAGTCCTTCGCCCTGACCGTGAGCCAGTGCTTTTCGATGCGTTTGAATATTGGGTGGGAGACCTTGCGGGAAGAAAATGCACGAACACGATAGGCCTTTTTGGCCATGGTTTGCTCCTTGGATTTTGAGCGGACGTTGCCGCCAAGTTTGCCGAGTGCACGAGGGCACCGACTCTCTGAGTCTAGCAAAGCAGGTACAAAGGTCAAGTGGGAGTGTGGGCAAGGAGTCAGCTGTCGCCTGGACGCGCCGCTTCGAGTCTCGCAAGCGGAATACTTCGTTCCACGATGCCCTTATACGCGTCCGCAGCAGGATCCCCAAGGTTCTCTGTCCCCCTTTGGCCTTGAGATGCCAGCCGAAACCTATATTGCGATGCGCTCGATCTCGTCGAGCGTGATTTCGTCCGAGGTGCGGTCGTAGAGCTTGGTGGTGCGCGGACTCTCGTGGGCGGCAATGGCCTGGGCACCCTCGATGCTGCCGCCGTTCAGCAAATACGCGGTGATGCCGGTGGCCCGGAAGGTATGGCAGTTGGGCGCGGCGCCGAGGCCCGCGTCCGCGCAACGCCGCTTCACCATCCGGAAGGCGTCGACGCGGCTCATGCGGTTGCTGCCTAACTCGCGCTCCTTCGTCAGCGCGCGGAACAGCGGCCCCTTCGCGGGATTGCCAAGGGCGGCGAGATAGGCGTCCAGAAACTCCTCGGCCTTGTGATGGACGGGCACCGAATGGGCCTTCCCGCCTTTTTCGGCCAGCCGGATCCGCCACCGCTTGCCTTCCTGGTAGTAGTCGTCCACGTCCATGCCGACCACGGCCGAGACGCGCGCAAAGCTGAAGACCATGACGCCGATCAGGGCGCGGTCGCGCAGTCCGGCGGGCGTGGAGGCGTCGATCGAGTCGAGCAGCTCGCGGGCCTCGTCCGGCCGGAGCACCGGGGTCTTGCCGCGTTTGACGACGTATTTGGGGCCGCGGACCGAGGCTGCGGGATTGAAGGGGAGGACGCCGCCGGTGACCATGTAGTCGCAGAGCATGCGGATCGCGGCCAGGTGCTGCTTGACGGTGGGCTTCGCCATGCCGCCGGCCGACAACTGCTCGATATACCCGGCGATTACAACGGGGTTCAGCCGCAGGAATTCGAGCCCGCGCTCGTCGCACCACCGGCAGAAGGCGGCGACCGCCCGGGCGTAGGCGGCGCGCGTGTTCCGGTTGCGGATATTGGCCGTGAAAAACTCGGCGAAGCGCCAGGCGGCCTTCTCTCCGGCGGCGGCGATCGCCGCCGGCACCGGCATGGGTATCCGTTTCGCCGGCGCAATGGCTGTTCCGGTGCTCATGATTTTTCCGCCTTCGCTGACAGGTAGGTGGCGATGGCGCTGACCAGGCCGACGATCAGCGCCGCCTCTGGGCGTTCCGGATTGCGGCCTTCGACGACGTGCCGGGCCTCGTTCGAGGCGTAGCCCCAGATCTGCGCAAGAGCGGTATCCAGCGGCTTCGGAACTAGATCGGGACGGCGCTTCAGGATCTCTCCCAGCGTGTCCTTGGGCGTGCCGGTCAGATCGCGCGCCAGGCATTCCAGGCTGCCCATGGCGTGATAAATGGCGCCGGCATTATTGGGTTCCGGACGCGCGGAGAGCGCTTTGATCGCTTCTCTCAAATGGGAGGCCGCCGTTTCCCGCCCGGATTCCGCGAGGCTGGAAGCTGCGGTTTGCACTGAGTTCTCGAAGGCATCGTCGCCGCGCGTGACCACCTGGCCGTCCAGAAGTTGCCAGCCGATGCCTTCCTCGAGGAAGGTGTTGTTTATCTCAGCTGCAAACCGCGCCGCAAGGTCCTGGCGGAGAGCGTTACGATCACTCGCCAGCCGCTGGTAAATAGCTTCGATGATGTCGTAGACCTTGAACCACGCGCAGTCGTAGACCAGGTATTGAACCTCGCCCCAGACGTTCGGGTATTCGCTCCAATTGCCCGGATCGGGACGGACGCGTAGGACACGGCAGACTACATCCCGCAAATCCGACGGCGCCCATCCCAGCTCGATCATGGTCTCGAGGACCGTCACCCGCAGCGGCTCGGGGGCATCTTCGCGGACGGTGATTTCCTTGGGCTCACTGTACTGGTGCCGGCGGGAGAACGAATCAGGACCTTGACGCAACATAACGTCCTTTATGTTACGTGCTGAGAGCCCACCCCAGGCCGAACAGGACTGTACGCGGACCTGCCGAGTAAACCTCCATATGCCCACAGCCGGAGCGCTACCGTGCCCATGACAGCGGCGTTTTGCGCGGCTGTTTGGGCTGAGGCTTTGGATAGACCCTGAAGTGGGCGCACAGTGGAGACATGATGAACAAGAGCTCCATCTCCACGTCTACCGCCACCTTCAGCCGTACCGGTGGCAAGGCTGTTCCCCCCACGATCTGCCCGCATTGCAACGGAACCGGTAAGGTTCCTCTCGACGCGACGCGCACCCGGTATGTGCCCTGCGCAGGGTGCGCGGGCTCCGGCTTCCGCCAATAGCGCGTAACCACAAGGGCCGTCTCCAGGCGGCCTGTGGTTACACGCTCAATATTCTTACGCGCTGTCTAGCCGCAGCGCCCATGCACGCTCAATGCGTAGCGGCGATGAAGGCGGACCAGCTGTCAGGCTTTTAGAGAGCACATAGGCAGAGGAATGCAGGTCAACTAGACTATCTACGATTCAAGATTGGAACGGTTATGAAAAAAGCGGCTCCCTTGATGATCCGCACCTGGCTGATCCTCACCTTTGGTGACGAGCGACAATATGCCGGAAATGCTGGATATGATGACGAACTTGGCAAGTGGTATTCCTACGACAGCTTCGTCGCTAATCATCGCCAGGTTGAGGAAGGAGACGGCGTCATTATCTGTGATCGATTTCGCGCCCTCGGAATCGCGCGCATTGACAAGATCGACTCGAAGCCGTCCACCCGCATTCTCCAACGCTGCCCGGTGTGTCAGAAGACAGGGATTAAAAAGCGGAAGGCCATGCGGCCACATTTCCGATGCGTCGCTGGTCACGAGTTTGACGAGCCGATTCAGCAGAATGCCCCGTGCACTGCGTACACGGCCCATTTTGGCAGTTCATTCAGACCTTTCACGGAGCATTTTGGTCGGGAGTTTCTACGGCCAGGTTGCCCCCGTTACAGTGACCAGCTTGCAATGCAACAATTCGATTTCGTGCGCATGCAATCTGTCTTCTTTAAAACTTATCCAAAGGCGGCAGAAATCATCAGCCTTGCTATTAAGGATCCATTTTTGGAGTCTGAAGCTGCAGAGGAAGCCGACCAGCAGCTCAATGAAGGTGGATATACACCTAATCAAAGTGATGATCGGGATCGGATACTTCGGCAGATACGAGCTCGCAGGGGGCAGCGCATCTTTCGAGATAAATTGCGAACACGATTTGGTGAACAGTGTGTGATTTGCGGGTGCAAAGTTCTGCACGTGCTGGAAGCAGCCCACATTAATCCCTATAGGGGAGAAAAGGACAACCATGTGGAGAACGGGCTTCTCCTTCGTGCTGACCTCCATACACTCTTCGATCTAAATCTTCTTGGTATTGAGCCCTCTAAGCTTACTGTGCATTTTCATCCTGAAGTTGATCATGCTGAATACAAAGCCCTGCACGGCAAAAGGCTCCTATGCCCCATCGGCTTCAGCCCCAGCGTGGAGGCGCTGACAGCGCGGTGGAAGGTTTTTGAAAAGCGTTTGCTTCAGAGCTCGCCTTTGGTCGAAGCGGTATGATTTTTCTTCAACCGGTCATCGTGCTCCCTGTGAAGGCCTGCGGGAAACGGGACCAAGGTTACGGTCCTTGGTTGGATGCCTTCGATTAATCAATCAGACGTCCGGGGCTCTCTCTTTGGCTTTCGAGCAGCAAGACACACCGGGGAAGTGGTCATGAACGCCACCAGCCTATCAGCCAATTGATCGCTCTGTAATTCACATTCCCATACCGTCAGAACAGACCAGCCGATCGCCGCCAGCTTTGCGGCATTCGTTTCATCACGTGCTCTGTTCCGCTCGATTTTGGGCAGCCAGTAGGCCAGATTTGATTTTGGCTTTCTCGACCCTTCGCGGCAGGTGTGGCCATGCCAGAAACAGCCGTGTACTTGTATGGCTCTTTTGTGTCTGATAAAGGCGATGTCAGGCTTGCCGGGGAGATCTGCACGGTGAATCCGATAACCTGGAAAGCCTAGTGCGCGGAGAAGCCGACGCACAGCCAGCTCTGGCGCGGTATCTTTACTGCGGATGCGCCGCATGTTATCGCTGCGGCTTATGCTCATAATGCGTCTCTCAGACAGCTAGATCGAGCGGCAAGTCCGAAATATCTTTGAGCCTGTTGCCGTGGACCATCACGGCCAGCATGTCCGAGGCATCACTCATGCCCAGCGTTTCCACCGTCTTTTGCAGTTCGTACAAGGCGTAGTGATAGACGCAGTCAATATCCCCCGTTCCTAGCGCGATAGATGCAAGGCGGCTCGGGGTTGGCTCTGCGGTCACAACCATGACGTGCGGCAAGCGGCCTTTACGATTGCGCACCAGGTTGAGGCCCTCTGACCTTGCATTCTGCGCGCGGTCACTGCGGATCGTCCATTTGCAAGAAATGCTGGCGTGCAGGAGAGGAAAGCGATTGTTCTTTTTCCGCAGGCTCGCAAGCGTGGTTATGTTGTCGTTGACCAGCAGGCCGTGGGCATTGATGGTGCGATCATCTTCAGTGTCACGAACGACGACGATATCGGGCGTAATGGTGTAGTCACTGCCAAGAGCAGCCGCAAGCTCAGGATCGCTTTTAGCGGCTTTGTCTAGAGCGACCAGATGCGCATATTGCTCGTAGCGGGCAATCTCCAGGCGGTTACGTCCAGAAACCTGATGCACATCCCAGGAGCCGGGCCGCAGGTGCCCCAGCTTCAAAAATGTCTCACGCACAAAATCAGCGCAAATAGACTCAAACTGATTCCCGGAGGTCTGGCCGGCGATCCGCTCACCTCGCGTTTCAGCTTTCAGCAGGTTAGCGATGCCCTGCGCCATAGCGATACTGGCATTGTTGCTGCTGTCGGCGTTGCTCACCACGCCCTTGCTGTTGATCGTCAGCGTATTTTTCAGCAAGGCTTTATGAAACGCTTTGCGGGCTTCGACAAATTGCACTGAAGCGGGCATCAAGCCACCTCGAAGAGGCGTTTGGCGGAGAGAGCACAGAATATCTTCCGCGCGACCGCGGCGGCAACGGGCGGGGGGAATGCGTTGCCAATTTGACGGTATGCGGCCGTTTTCTTTCCCGCAAAACTCCAGGTGTCCGGAAATCCCTGAATGCGCGCTGTCATTCTTGTGGTCAGTCTTGGCATACCGACGAAGTTACGGGCAGGTGCCTCATCCCACAGCCCCATGCCATCCACTCCGAGAGCTTCCCATGCGCGCTTTGCCCGCGTCGGTCCCAGGTCAGGGCCGCCATGCTTCTTTGAACCGCCAACTAGGGTAGGGGCGATGGAGTTGGCACCCTTGCGCCAGCGGTCAGCGCCGCGCCATCCCCTGGATTTCATCAAGTCGTTCAGCAGCTCCCCTACTGTCGGCGGCTCATCGCGATTCGGTTCGGGCCAGGCAAAATGTTCCGCGAGATCCTCGCGGATGCCGACAAAGACCACGCGCGGCCGCAATTGCGAAACTCCATAATCCGAGGCGTTCAGCAAATGCCAGCCAGGCGTATAGCCTAATTTCTTGAGCTGCTTTTCAACCTTGTTCCGGTAGTCGTCAAATACCGCGTCCAGGAGGCCCCGGACATTCTCCAGCATCACGGCTTTCGGGCGGCATTCATCAACTAGGCGGATTGCTTGGGGGAACAGGTCGCGCTCATCGCTTGAGCCAAGCTGTTTGCCGGCCTTGGAGAATGGCGGGCAGGGCACTCCGCCGGCAAGCAAGTCGATGCCTTTGTACGGGCGCCCGTCAAACTTGTGCAGGTCGCATTGATCGCCTTCAATGACATTCCAGAATGGCCGGTTTAGGCGGAGGGTAGCGCGTGCCGCTGGCTCAATTTCTACCAGCGCGGAATGGTCAAACCCGGCCATCTCAAGGCCTAGAGCCTGACCGCCAGCGCCGCTGCAAATCTCTAAAGACGTGAGGCTCATTTCTGGAACTCCAAGGATGATTGATAAAGACGAGTCCGCGTGTGCTTTAATGCCTCAGCCCTGTCTGGTCTGGCCCGCCGTAACCGGCCAGGCTTGTGTCTTGTCATATCCACCTCGAAGCAGGGGATTCCTAAATCTCGAACAAAGGCTCCTGCCGTATCAAGCGAAGCGAACAGGCGGACGGCACCACGCGCAGTGACCAGAGCCTTTTCTGTACTACTGGTGCCGGTCTGAAACACCAATGAGAAGCCTCTCTGTTGTCCATCCACTCTGGCCCGGACATCTCCGCCCGACTGAACGAATTCCCGCACAATGGGTTCCTTAATGGTGATCGGTTCATCCATCTCAAGAAGAATAATGTTGATTTTCAAAAAAATCTACATAAAATGTTATACAGATAACGTTGTTTGTCATGGTTCGCTGAGATCCTGAGGTCGGCAACCTCCTTACATGTATACCCCTGCTCTAGACAAAAACAGGCGTGGGTAGAAAGGAAGGAATGGCGAAGCAAACGGACTGCATAAAACTGCGGGGCGGCCGGACAATACATCACGCAGTCCGGCTTGCGCAAACTCTCGGACTTACACCTAACTTGTTCGTAACAATAAAGTTTTGGGAAACCTCTGTTTCGTCAGATACTACAAGTGCAGTGTTTTCTCAAATTCGAGCCAAGTTTGGAAAGTGGATTCAACGTCCATCCAGACGTTTCGCTAGCTTTCTCGTCCCGCCGACGTTCGTGTGGGTGCTTGAGAACCCGGAAGATAATGGGCACCTCCACGCGCATTGGCTAGTGCTAGTTCCAAGTGCGCGCCAGCAAGATTTTGCTTGCAAACTCGACAAATGGCTTGCGCGTGAAGGGAAAGTCTATTCTTCTCAAGCTGTTCATATGGAGACGGTGAAAAACCCCCTCAGTGCGGCCAAATATATGCTTAAGGGCCAGTTCAAACCTCTCGCTCGCCATTTTGGAATCCGACACGAACATCAAGGATGGATAGAAGGAAAGCGCAGCGGGTGCAGTGAAAATATCGGCCCTACCCAGCACGCTCGTTTCTGCAGAGCTGGGAAACATCCTCGCCCCGAGCGGTGGCGCCCCGACAAATACCGCACACAGGCAAGTGCCCTGCAATTGTCTCCGCGCTAAAAGTGATTGGTGTCTTGGCCGAGCTGGAGTGTAGCCTTATCGCCGAGCGCACGAAGGCCGATGTCGCGGCGGAGCGGCGTGAAATTCGGGCGCAAGGCTAAGCTAACTGTGCAACAAATCGCCCAAGAGCGGAAGGTCATTCCCTGCCCTAACCACGTTTTCCAGCGCTTCGCTTGTATTCCCGCTTCGTCGCCGGTTTTCTAGCCGCTGCGCGTACTTTCGTGGATCGGCCTCGCAGGCCGAGCCCGCGCTTGACGAGGCGTTTGCCAATTCGTTTCTTGGGCTTTATCCCTTCGCGTACCGCAACAGATTCCTCTGCCAGCACACGCGCTCCTGACGGATGCCTTTTCCCAGTTTGCTTACCCGCATCAGTCAGTTCCCTTCTTGTGGGCGGCTTGATTGTCTCTCTTGTCGCCATTTCTGCTCCTTGCAGGTTACGATCACAGCGTAGCATGGTTTCGCTTAAATTTCGCTGCACTTCCTGGCTAACCCTTTCCGTGCCAGCTAGCCGCCAAGATTCCGGTCGGGCTGAAACCCTCAGATCATGCTTGCATGAATCCATGCCGCCATGTAGGGTAGTAACCATGCAGCCATAGGAGCATGAATTCATGCATGTCATCGTCATCAACTCGCAGAAAGGCGGCAGCGCGAAAACGATGCTGGCAAAGCACCTTTCCGTTGAGGCGGAACGCGCTGGTGACGGCCCCGTGTTTCTGATCGACACCGATCCCCAGGGCAGCCTCACCGCCTGGCATGCCAAGCGCGACTCCGAAATCCCGCAGCGGGCCGAATTGCCGTTTGAAGGACTTGAGAAGGGCCTAGAGCTTCTCCGGTACCGTGGGGCCAGGTATTGCTTCATCGATACGGCATCGGGCCGCGTTGAGGTCGCCAAGGAGCTTTTCAAGCTGGCCGACTTCGTGATTTTTCCCGTCCAGGCCAGCGAGGACGATCTAACCGCCGCGCCGGTCACCGTCCAAGCGTTGAAAGACGCCGAAGTGCCCTTTCTATTCGTGCTGACCCGCGTTAAGGCCAATACTCTGATTACCGCGCAAGCCGCCGCCGTGCTGTCGAAACACGGGGAAGTTGCGGAAACCTTCGTTAACGACCGCACGGCCTACAAATCGCCTTACCCCGGAGGCCGGACAATCACCGAGGCGGAACCAAAGGGACCGGCAGCCAAAGAGATTGCATGCTTGTGGGAAAACATAAAATCATGCTTGCATGAAACCATGGAACAGAGCACGGAGGTAAGAGCGCATGGCTAAAGCACTCGAATTGGCCGACACACTGACGGTTGTTCCGTCCGTTCCAAAAGCCGCCCAGGTGACGCCGCCCAGACCTGCCGGGAAGCAAGGCAGGGAAGCGGCCAAGCAGGAGCCTAAAGAGCCGTTGCAGGTTCGCTGGCCCGGCGAAGACGTGAAGGCCGCGAAGCTGGCGGCTATTCAGTTAGACTTTCCAACCGTGAGCGATTTTATGCTTGCATGCTTTCATGCTTACATGAAAACAGCTAAGAAGAGCGGGGAATGAAGAAGCGCGGAGAAGGGCAGGGACTACTGCCCATCGGCGAGATCGTCACCCCAGCGCTGATGAAGAAGATTCGGCGCCGCGCGACAGGGCCGACGCCGATACAGAAACGATTGCTAGATGCCGCTGCGCTTCGTGTCGAGGACCAGGACGCGCAATCGCTGCTTTACCAGCACACGGTTTTTTGCCAGACCAGCTTGCCATACCGTGACCCAGGCGACGAGGCGCGGACGTGGGAGCGGAGTAACGGCGACGTGCAGCTGAAAGTTCTGGCCGGCGAAGCCATGCACCCGGACCTGCACCTCTTCGTACCTGTCGGGCTTCCGTTCGGTCCCAAGTGCCGCATGGTTCTCATGCACATAAATCAGCGCGCGCTTGTCACCGAGTCACCGCATGTCGAGGTAGAGGACACGCTTTCCAAATTCGTGCGCAAGGTTTTGAAACTAGATCCGAAGGGGCGCAACATCCGGGTTGTGAAAGACCAGCTCGCCCGCCTTTCGGCTTCGTCGATCCGCCTAGGCGTTGTCCGCGACGGCCACGCGCTTACCGTCAATTCGCAGATCGTCACCGCGTTTGACGTGTGGTTTCCGAAAGACGACCGGCAGCGCGTACTGTGGCCCTCTACGGTGTCGCTGTCGCAGGAATACTTCCTGAGCCTCATGAACCACGCCGTGCCACTAGACGAGGCGCACATTGCGGCGCTCTCGCACAGCGCCCTAGCTCTCGACATCTACACTTGGCTTGCACAACGGCTTCACCGGATTCCGGCAGGGAAGCCCGCCCGCATTTCATGGACCGCGCTCCACGGGCAATTTGGGCAGGGGTATGACCCGGAGCGCATCGACAATTTCCGGCGCGTTTTCCGAGTGGCCCTCAAGGAGGTTCTAATGGTCTACAAAGCCGCCCGCGTGGAGGACGACGACCGCACAGGTCCGCCGCGCATTCACGTGCAGGGCGGAGGCTATGTCTGGCGCGAGAAAACTGCCAAGGGATTAACCCTTTACAACAGTGCTCCGCCCGTCCGAAAGCTCCTGAAATAGCCCACGGCCATTTTGTAGGGGAGCGTGGAAAACCCTGTGATTAGTTCGAGTTATCCACGGCCATTTTGTAGGAGGAAGCACGGCCACTTTGTAGGGAAAGGTCACGGCCATTTTGTAGGGGTATCCGCTAGATAAATTCCTATAGTCTTTCCGATAGTTGCTACCCCCAAAGCTGTGGAGAAATCCGAAGCTTCTACACAAAGACCAAAGGTGCGCCTCTCCGAGGCGGTCAGCGAACTACGTTCGCATACAGCGGGAGAGGGGCGTTGAGCGCCCCCTCTCCCGCGCCCTCTCCCCCGCCGAAAAACAAAAACCTGCCAATTATGACCCGGTCCCGGCCCGGCAAGCCGCTCCGGCCTGAACCAGAGACCCTGCCAAGGACAGCTCCTCAAAACAGGAGCTGCCGGAAACGTCGGGACGGAAGCATAATTAAGAACGAGGCGCCCGTGCAGGATTTGGAACACGAGAAAACCGAAGAGGAAATCGCCGAACAGGTCGCCGCCGCGCTCCGCGCCGTGGGGCTGGCGGCCGAGGACCAGGACACCGGCGGCGGGATCGTCTGCGTGATCATCGAACGCGCCGGAGGCGGTGAAATTGTTTGGGGCACCGCGGATGAAAACTGGGGCGCCGTGGTCTATTCCGCTGACGGTTCGCCCGCGTCGTCGATCGAAACTCAGTGCCCCAGCGGCACCCAGGACATCGCCGCCATCGTCCAGGCCATCCGCGGGCCTTCGCTCGACGCCGGCGCGGCGGTCCGACCGCCGGCCGCGTGACCGGAACCGCAGGAGAAAGCATGCCCCAGCAGGAATTGTTTTACGAGCAGAAGGCCGGAGACAGGCGCGTGGAGGTCATCAAGACCTATGACCGGTCCTACGCCCGCGAGGTCTTTCTGGCCATGGACAGCGACGCCCTGAGAATGCTCGCCACCGCGCTCGATATCGAAGCCAACTACGATCCCGCGGATATTCCGGATCCGGACGGGTCCGGGTACGAGGATTTTCTTTGGGAGGAGCTGCTCGAGGCTGGCGTCGAGGATGTGCGGCTCGATCCCAACCTGCGTTCCTTCTTTGTCGTCAGCGAAAGCGCCGGCGGCAAGAGCCGGGACCTGTACGTCTCGGGCGACTATCCCAGCGCTGAGGGGTTCGCCCGCGGCCGCCTCCTGGCCGCGCAATGAAACATCGCGCCTGGCGCGTACGATCGGAACAGGGAAGGGAAGCATGGAATCGCCACAGGAATTCACAGCCAGGGCGCTCAAGCTGCAGCACGAAGCCATCCGGCTCAGCCAGCAAATATCGGGCGACTACACCGAACTGAATCGCTGGATGGCGCTCGCCAAGAAACAGCGTCTTAGCTGGGTCGGCGGCCTGGCCTTCGCCATCGAGAACATGAAGGCGCTTCCTGCATAGGAACGCCTTCATACGTCGCGGTGGGCTAGGTGAGTGAATCGTCCAAGCCACTCTCCTCAGGCGCCGGCAGGCAGGGAATTCCAGCCGGAGGCTTTGAGGCCTTCACCACGATGCCAATCTTCAGGCGCTCGTGCTGGAGTCCCACCCACAGAAAATCCAGCTTGTGGTCGGCGAACCCGCGCGCGAGCAGGGCGATGGTGAATGCGGCAAGAACAGAGCAGGGGAAGATGAAACTGGAAAAATCGCACATAGGGGAGATGACGCGTCGGTATTTATTTGCCATTCGGCAGCCTGAACGCGCTCCTGTTAAAGGGGTCTGGAAGTCGTGAAACTTCCGGATGCTAGGCGGCGGACCGCTGAACGTACGCCGTCCTCCAGGGCTGGAGTACCCCCTCCAGGAGCTTTCTAGTATAGGGAGCCCCGGTGAAAACTCTCGTTGCAGCCTCCGCAAGATGCAGGAGAGCGTGTGAATTGCGTTCTCAATTCACATAACCATCAGGAGAGGTCATTGAAAAATAAACTACTTACGACTAACCAGTATGAATACAAATGGTCTACTGCCCCGGTGCCTGGTTGATCCGCCGCAGTTTCTCGAGATGCCATTTCAGGAAGCGCTGCAGAGTGGAATCCTGCAGGCGGGTCGGACAATCCACGGGAAGCTGCAGCTCGTTTCTTACCTGGTGCGCCAGTTCCCGGTGGGAGATTGGGTAGAACTGGTACTTCATGATCAGCGAGAACCCGCCAGCCAGCCGGACCTGCTCAATGTACGTCCTTGGCATCATTCGCGCGATGAAAAGAGGTACGAGGCCCAGGTGCCCGCACATCTCCAGCTTCGCTTGGAATTCCTCCCGAGGGATGTAGCCAAGGCGGTTCTTAATCTCCGCGCCATAGCTGATTCCATCCCGCTGGAAGACGCGGTCGAGATCATGGTTGGTCGTTGTCCAGGTGCGACCCTGCCAGCTCTGGACTTCCCTGCCCATTGGCATGAAGCCAACCTGGGGCAGGCCGGCATCGATAAGAAGTTCGCCCTGCACGCCGAGCGAGCGCGTGAAGGCCTGGTCGGAGTACGCAAGGACCATGCGCCGCAATTCCTCCGCCTTCCGCTTCCAGTAACGGCAACGCCGGCTGAAGTAGAACCGCAGCGGGACATTGGGTGAAAGTTCTTCGAGAGCGCTGCCGATCTTGCCGGCTTCGCGAAGATCCTTCAAGGCGCGGACTGTGACCCAGTGGAAGAATTTCTGTTCAAAGAGCACCGACAGCTGCGTTTCATAAAAAACGGTGTCCGGATGTTCGTCCAAGTGGGCCTGCAGCAGTGGTTCGAGCTCCTGGACGGCAGGATCGTCGCCGGGGCCAGGACGCTCGGCATCGTAATCCGGTTCCTGCGGCTCTGGCGGCTCGTAGTCATCCCAAGTCATGGCGGCTTTAACCAAAGCTTAAACGGTTCTCCCTAATCACTGGA